>CALJNJ010000200.1 GCA_937981945.1 uncultured Caulobacterales bacterium
TGGACGGAAAAACAGGGAACGGCAAAGTCCGCAATATTCCGCCGCTTGAATCAGAACTGCGCCAAATAGAAGAACTCATCGACTCTTTACGAGCAGTTCGCTAACCTTGCGCCCATGACAGCGCTTCTCGAAACCATGGAACTCATCAAACAGGTCAAATATGCCTATTGCCGAGCCATAGACACTTGTAATTTAGAAGAATTGGAACGGGTGTTTACGCCCGAAGCGGAAATAGATTATCACGGCGGAACCTACAGATTTCAGGCACAAGGCCGGGATAAGATATTGGCAGCCATCAAAGCCTCTTTTCATGAAGACTTCGTCGCCAGTCACACAGTCCACATGCCTGTTATCAATGTCATTGACGAGAACAATGCAACAGGCCGGTGGCGGCTCCTCGATTACGCGATGAATTTGCGTGAGAATAATTTGGTGACAATCGGCGCAGCAGAATATGTCGATGATTACGTTCGGCAAAATGGAGACTGGCGTATCCAAAAGTCCGCTTATACCCGCATATATGAGCGTGTTTTCAATGAGACCGAGCCTGCGCTGACGGCCTATATTCTTGGCGGGTTTAATCAGCACAATGGCTAGCTTTAATTCTCTGATCTCCCATCGCTTTCGCGGGTTTTACAAGCACGAAAATACCATTGAGGGCCTGAACGCGGCTTTGGATTTCGGCGTTCAAATTGTCGAGTTTGATATCCGCGTTACCAAGTGCGGAACGCCGCTCATATATCATGATGAGTACGCCCTTGATAAATCGGGTAAAAAGCATTTTATTTCTGATGTTTATGCCAAAGACCTAAAAAAAATAGGCGGTACGTTTTCCCATATGCCGACGGCCAATGCCTTGTTCGAAGCCGCCGCCAAACACCGCAATAATTCTTGCCGATTACTGGTCGATATCAAGGATTACGGCTTTGAAGATGAGATCAACGCCCTCATCCATTTGCATCGATTACAGGACCGTAGTGTTTATGTGTCTTGGGTCCCGAACGTTTTGTATAAAATGGCGGAGCTGGCGCCCCATATTCCGCTTTGCTTATCTCATTGGCCGAAGAACCCAAATACGGCGATTAGGGCCAAACACAAAGTTCACTCAGCAAATGACGGCGTCGTCCCCCGACTTCAGGAGCGCTATTTTCACGGGGAAAGATCAGGCTGGTTTATAGACGGAGGACTACGGGGCGAGCTCAGACAAATCATTCGAAAGAGCGGCGGCTCCGTTTGCCTGCCGGTAGATATGTTGGATAAGGCGCTGATCCAAGACTATCAAGCGGACGGCATCGAGGTCAGCGCATTTTCATTCATCGACAGTCAAGTTCTGGACAATTTTGAGAATGAGTTCGGCCTGAATGAGTTTTTTATCGACAACAAAAAGGTTTTTGACGATCACCCGGCCCGTTTTCGTCTGGCCAGTTACGGTACGCTCGCCCCCGGTCGTCACAATCACCACATCATGGACGGAATGACCGGAAGCTGGAGTGAAGGCTTTGTCCGCGGAAAATTATTGGAAGTCGGTTGGGGTAATACGCAGGGCTATCCGGCTTTGGTCCCGGACCCGGACGGTGAAAAAGTCCCCGTACATATTTTCGAAAGCCGTGATCTGCCGGATCATTGGGCGCGCCTCGATGCATTTGAGACTGACGAGTATTTACGAATAATCCTACCTGTTGAAACAGAAAACGGCATAATCGAAGCTTCAATCTATCAATCCAACCACGGATAATTCCATGCGTCATGTCAGTGAAACTGTTGTACCGGAACCGGTACAGAAAAATCCGACCTATGCGGAAATATATCCGCGGGTGAAAAACAAGAACTGGGCAAGCCCCGGATCCTTCACCAAAGGACAACCGTTCCAAACTTACAAATTTCTGCGCGATGAAGCCCGAATTTCATGGACGCCGCTCCCGAAAATGCGCGGGTTTTGGTCAGTCGCCCGATATGAGGACATTAAATCCGTCGAAGTTCAGCCGGATATTTACTCATCCGAACGGGGCTCCATGCATATGGGCACGATGGAGATTCCCAAATCCATTCCGCAAAAATTAAACACGGCAGCCCTGGACAATTTGATCAATTTGGATGCGCCGCGCCATATGGAACTGCGTATTCAGCAAAAAGACTTCTTCATCCCGAAATTTGTAGCCACACTGACGGAAAAGGTCGGACATCATATTGATCATCTATTGGACAATGTGGAAGCCGAATGCCGAAAGAACGGACAAGCGGATTTTGTCAAATTGTTCACGGAGCAAGTCCCTCTATTTACACTTTGCGAAATGCTCGGTGTGGACGAAGAGGATCGTCCCAATATTGTGCGCTGGATGCATTATTTGGAAATGTCTCAACAAGTGGCCGTGGCGCCCATTCGTCTTCTGCTGACCAATCCAAGATTTATTTCCCGTTTTAAAACCAATGTTTATGAAATGTTTGACTATGGCGAGCGGGTCATGGCTGAGCGGCGGGCCAATCCGCGCAATGATCTTTTGAGTACAATCGCCAATTCAACCCTTGAAGGCGAGCCCCTCACCCAGGCCTATATGGACGGATCTTGGCTCCTCATCATTTTCGCCGGCAATGACACAACCCGTAACTCTCTGTCAGGCACGATGCGGCTTTTGACACAATTCCCCGAAGAACGTCAGAAAGTTCTGGAAGATCGCTCTCTGCTGCCCAATATGCTCCATGAAGGCCTTCGCATGACCTCGCCGGTCATCCATATGCGCCGAACAGCCACGCAAGACACGGAGCTCGCCGGACAAAAAATTGCCGAAAACGAAAAGCTCATTTTGTGGTACGGCGCGGCCAATCGTGATCCGGATGTCTTTAAGGCCCCGGACCGGTTTGATGTTACCCGCGCCAATGCCAATAAGCATCTCGCCTTCGGTCACGGCCCTCATAAATGTCTCGGCAGCCGTATCGCGCAGCTTCAACTCAGACTGGCCTATGAAAAGATATTCGATCGCTTCCCGAATATGAAATGGACCGGCAAGCAAAAGATGGCCCCCAATAATTTTGTTCACGCCATACAG
>CALJNJ010000201.1 GCA_937981945.1 uncultured Caulobacterales bacterium
CTGCCGGAACCTGTCCCGCAGACGGTTGTCAAACGTCCGTTTAGTTTCTTTGGTCGGAAGAAGGCCATCCCGGTCGCCACCACGCCGCCTGAAAGACCAAAAGTTCGCAGCAATGGCGATTTGTTTGGCGAAGAGGCTGATGACGAATTGGAAATCCCGGCGTTTTTACGGCGTCAATCCCGCTAAATAAGCCGACAGATATAGAAGACCCCGTTTCGGCGGGGTTTTTTATGCTTGTTTCATGACTGAACTATGACTGCTTTGTCATCTTGCGAAACAATCGGAAACAGGGCTTTTATTGCTTGAAGGTCTGAGTCTCATATTCTTGGGGCAATTAAAAAGGAAAATAAGCGTGATTCCGGTCAAACGACAGTCCACCATTAAATCTCCGGCCGTATTTGCAGGCGTTGAACTGCATGGCGGTGAACATACGCGCGTGGTTTTAAAGCCCGCGAATGTGGGAACGGGTATTAAATTTGTACGCACGGACGTCACGGATCGTAATAATCGTATTGATGTGCGCGCAGATGCGGTCACGGGCGTCAAAAATTGCACGACGCTTGCCAACGCGGCCGGCGTGAAAGTCTCGACCATTGAACATTTAATGGCGGCTCTGGCATCTGTTGGTATCGATAATTTGATTGTTGATATGGATGGCAGTGAATTACCGGCGCTGGACGGCAGTAGTGAGCCCTTTTTGAAATTGATCGAGCAGGTCGGTATTGAACGACAGCCGGCGCCGAGACGTTACGTCAAGGTTCTAAAAGCGAAAGAAGTAAAACTTGGCAACCGTTTTGGGCGAATAGAGCCAAACGATCATTTGCTTTTGGATGTTACGATTGATTTTGAAGACAAAGCCATCGGCCGACAGCGCATGGAAATCAAGCCCGATACCCGATCGTTTCGGGAGCGTTTAGCATCGGCCAGAACGTTTGCGCGCGCGCACGAAGTCGCCGCCTTACAGGAAGCCGGTCTGAGTAAGGGCGGATCCTACGACAATGCGGTTGTTGTTGACGGCGACAAAGTTTTGAACCCCGGCGGCCTTCGTTACAATGATGAATTTGTACGTCATAAGGCCCTGGATTTAATGGGTGATTTGTATTTGGCGGGTCCTGTTTTAGGCAAAGTGACAACTGTTCGCGGTGGCCACGGCCTGAACCATGAATTGATGATGGCTCTCATTTCCGACCCAAAAGCTTGGAAATTTATCACCTTACCCGCAGAAAACACCCAAATGGGCTGTGATTCAGTCTTTGCCTAACATTTTTCTCACTTTTCCCCGCCGGTTTTCTCGTCTACAAGCCAAGCGAAAACAAGTACTTTAGAATCACAATAAGGCTGTCATGTCAGGAAAAATCGTAACTCGCCTCATGGTGTCTGCCGCGCTGGCCGTCATGGTCTCCGGCTGCTCTATATTAGGCGGCAGCGACAGTCGTGAACGTTTGGCCTATGTGGAACGCCCGGCTGAAAATATCTACAATGAAGGTATGGACAATATGGAGAAGAACGATTTGGAGAAAGCCAAATTATTCTTTCAAGAAGTCGAACGGCAACATCCGTTTTCAAAATGGGCCCGGCGATCCATGCTGATGACGGCCTATGCCAATTATCTATCAGCTGATTACGAAGAGGCGGTGGCAACTGCGCAGCGTTTTATCAGTCTTCACCCGGGCAATGAAAGCACACCTTACGCTTATTACCTGGTGGCCATGTCCTATTATGACCAAATCTATGATGTCGGCCGTGACCAAGCGACAACAACGAGCGCAGAAGCTGCTCTGCAACAAGTTGTCCGCCGTTACCCCGAAAGCGATTATGCGCGGGATGCGCGACTGAAACTCGAGCTGACCCATGACCATTTGGCCGGCAAAGAGATGACAGTCGGGCGTTATTATTTGAAACAAAACCAACAATTGGCGGCCATTGGTCGTTTCAAGACAGTTGTAAAAGACTTTGAAACCACGTCTCACGTTGAAGAAGCCATGCACCGATTGGTCGAGTCTTATGTTTCGATCGGAATTATTGAAGAAGCAAAGCTTGTTGGCTCCGTACTCGGCTACAATTATCCGAATAGTGAGTGGTATTCCGACAGTTACGATCTGTTGGAAAATTTCGGGGTTAATTTGGACGACGAAGTCGCGCGCGCCAAAGACCCCGGTTACTTCCGCCGTTTGCGGGAACGTTTGTTCTAGGCAGGATTATGCTCACAGCGCTTTCTGTTCGAAATGTCGTTCTGATAGAGACGCTTGACCTTGACCTAAACTCAGGTCTGACAGCTTTGACCGGAGAGACCGGCGCCGGTAAATCCATTATTTTAGACGCATTAGGCATGGCAACGGGCGCGAGGTCCGATCGCGGCCTGGTACGAAAAGGCTGCAATAAAGCGCAGTGTACGGCGCAATTTGAATTGCCGGCGGGCCATATTGTCAGAACGATATTGGAAGCTGCGGATTTGGAGACGGATAAAGGCGAACCCATTGTTCTTCGCCGGACGATAAATTCCGACGGGCGGAGCAAGGCCTTTATCAATGATGTGGCCGTCAGCGTGAAGCTTTTGGGGCAAATCGGATCTCACTTACTCGAAGTTCACGGTCAACATGACGGAAGGGGACTTTTAGATCCTTTGCAACATGTTCTCATGCTCGACAGTTTTGGGGGATTTAATGAACTTCTGGCCTTGGTGAAGACGGCTCACAGGCAAATGTCCGTCACGGAAAAAGAATTGGCAGAATTGATCTCAGCGTCAGAAAAAGCGGCCGGCGAACGGGATTTTCTGATCTACGCACTTGAAGAGCTTGACCGGCTCGACGTCAAAGCCGGGGAAGAAGAAAACATCGCCGCGCGGCGCAGGCTGTTGCAGGCGTCAGAGGGCGCGCTAAGTGAGTTAAAAGCGGCGTCCGATGCTCTCGGCGCAGGCGATTATGAAACCCGTATCGCGTCTGCCCTTGCCGGCATTGAGCGTATCAGGGACAAAATCGGCGGCGATAATGACGGGCCGTCAGCGTTGACGGAAGCGGCGCAGGCCCTGGAACGGGCTCTGCTCGAGACACAAGAAGCCCGCTGTGCCGTCGCCGATGCTGCTCAAACATTTAATGCGGACCCCGGTGAACTCGACCAAACCGAACAACGTCTGTTTGCCATCAAGGCCGCGTGCCGGAAATATGGTGTCACCAGCGCTGAACTATCAGAAAAGCGCCGAGAATTTGCTGACGAATTGGCACTCATCGATAATTCCGACGCCGCTATCGATGCCGCACGGAAAGCGGCAAAAGCGGCAAAAGATTCCTACGACAAGGCCGCGGATAAACTAACAAAAAAACGAGAAACAGCGGCCAAAAAACTGGCAGCGGCTGTGGCTAAGGAGCTTCCGGATTTGAAAATGGAACGCGCCGTGTTTCGGGTCGATATGGAAAGCGGACCTGATACGGCCACAGGCCGCGATAAGATAAGATTCGAAGTCGCAACCAATCCGGGGACGGCCATGGGGGCGCTCGACAAAGTTGCCTCGGGCGGTGAACTGGCCAGGTTTGCCCTTGCCATCAAAGTGGCTCTGGCCGGAAAGCATCAAAACGTCATGGTCTTTGACGAAGTCGATCAGGGCGTCGGTGGCGCTGTCGCCAGTGCGGTCGGCAGGCGTTTGGCCAAATTGTCGGCAGACGGGCAGGTTTTTGTGGTCACACACAGCCCGCAAGTGGCTGCTTGCGCCGATCACCAATACCGAATTGAGAAATCCGGCAGTGCTAAGACCACTGTTACATCTGTCATGCGCGTTTCTTCGGAGGAACGTGAAGAAGAAATAGCCCGTATGCTGGCCGGCGAAACGGTGACTGATGAAGCTCGCGCCGCCGCGCGCCAATTGATGAAGCCGTCATGACAGAAGCCGAGGTCAAAAAGCGCCTGAAAGAATTGGCCATGGAAATGCGCATCGCCGATGAGCAATATTATCAAGATGACGCGCCTGTTTTATCCGATGCTCAGTATGACGCGCTGCGAAAAGAGCTAAATGCATTGGAGGCTGAATATCCGCATTTAGCAGATGCCAACAGTCCCAGCAGGTCCGTCGGCGCAAAGCCGTCCGGAAAGTTCGGGAAGATCACCCACAAAGTCGCCATGTTGTCATTGGACAACGCCTTTACTGACGCGGATGTGGAAGACTTTACGGCTCGTATTAAACGATTTCTCAGCCTGGCGCCGGACAGCGTCATCGAGTTTACGGCAGAGCCTAAGATTGACGGTCTATCAGCGGCTTTGCGGTATGAGAACGGCGTTTTCGTGTCGGGCGCAACACGGGGCGACGGAAAAGTCGGCGAAGACGTTACAGCCAATCTGCGAACCTTAAACACAGTTCCGAAAACCTTACCCGGACATGACTGGCCGGAAGTTTTGGAAATACGGGGCGAGGTTTACATCGATCATCTTGATTTTGATGCCATGAATGAGACGCAGATTAAGGCCGGTAAAGACGCCTACAAGAACCCCCGTAACGCTGCCGCAGGGTCTCTTCGTCAAATTGATGCCAATGTGACAGCATCCAGACCGCTGAAATTCTTTGCCTATAGTTGGGGTGATATCAGCGCGCCGATTTCAGATACGCAAATGGGCGCTGTTGAGGCCATGAAACAATGGGGTTTCTCCACCAATCCCAATACGAAAGTTCATAAAACAGCCGCGTCTATGATTACCCATTATCATGAAATAGAGACGGCGCGAGCCGGGCTCGGCTACGATATTGATGGCGTGGTCTATAAGGTCAATGATTTGGCGCTTCAGGAAAGATTGGGATTTGTATCCCGCGCGCCGCGCTGGGCAATCGCTCATAAATTTCCGGCGGAAAAGGCCGTTACCAAGATCAACGATATTGAAATTCAGGTCGGACGAACGGGCGCGCTGACGCCTGTGGCAAAGCTGGAGCCGATCACGGTGGGCGGCGTTGTTGTTTCAAATGCGACCCTGCACAATGAAGACGAAATTATTCGGCTGGGCGTGAAACCCGGTGATATGGTTGAGATCCAGAGAGCAGGGGACGTGATCCCGCAGGTCTTGCGCGTGACCTCAGACGGCGGCGGATCGCCGTTTATTTATCCGACTGAATGCCCCGTTTGCGGCGCTATGGCCAAGAACGATGTGGACGAAAAAACCGGCCGAATTGATATTGTGAGACGCTGCAGTAATGGGA
>CALJNJ010000202.1 GCA_937981945.1 uncultured Caulobacterales bacterium
GTCCCGGCAGCAAGCCGAGGTATGCGCGCTAATACCTTAACCGTGAACGCAAAAACGCCGCCGGCGATCAATCCCATATGTAAACCGGAGATCGCCAGAATATGCGCCAACCCACCTGCACGCAGGCTTTCGGTTTGATCATCGGTAACCCAGGTTCTTATTCCGGTCAGTAAGGCGACTTGCAGACCGGCGGTTTCCGGCGGCGCGGCGGCTCTGATCCTATTGGCCAAACCATACCGCATTTGCGCGATCATCGTCGTCATTGATTTACGGCCGCTGCCCGGACTTAAGACTTCCGGCTTTGACAGCATATAACCCGTTGCGCCGATTTTCTTATAAAAAGCGGTGAACCCCGGATTATACCCGCCGGGAACAGCCGCGCCTTTGGGTTTGGAAAGGGCCGCGCGAAACGCCGCCCGATCACCGACACGGAGCGTCCGATCAAATGTTGTCACTCTGATCAAGCGGGGCAATTTTTCCTCATCATACTGCCCGATGGTCAGCGGTTTTAGCACCCATCGCTGACGGGGCCCGGACTTTTCGATGGCCAGGATTTCCCCGGTCACGTCATAGGTTCGTTCATAGCTCGGAAGTTGGGTCGTCTTCGTCATATCCGTATGCAGAACTGACCGCCCGATCCCCATAAGTGCAGCGCAAACTAAAGTCGCCGCAACCACGCCTTGGAAGTAATCTTTGCGATTGAATATCAAGACCGCCAAAACAGAGAAGAGCAATGCGCTCAACCAAATCCAATGGCCGGGTTCATTCGGAAGTCCGAAATAAACTGAAATTCCGATGCCATAGGCAATCACAAAGGCCTCAAATCGCCATTCGAGCCATCTGATTATTTCACTTAGAATATTTATTCTAAACCCACTTCAAAACAGGTGATTTTCCCCGAAAAACCTTGTTTTTCAGCCCTCTTCCCCATAAAGAGAACGCGAACCACCTTATAGGTAACTATCCCCTATGACCACGGCTAAAGTCGTTACACGTTTTGCCCCCTCACCAACGGGTTATTTGCACATTGGCGGCGCCCGTACGGCGCTCTATTGCTGGCTCTATGCCCGTAAAACAGGCGGCGAGTTTCGCCTGCGCGTCGAAGATACTGACAGAGAACGTTCAACCTCTGAGGCCACACAGGCCATTCTGGACGGCATGGAATGGCTCGGGCTTCAGCATGACGGCGAAATTGTTTATCAAAGCAGAAACTTTGCTGACCATGTGGCTGCTGCCCAAAGCCTTCTGGATTCAGGACACGCTTACAGATGCTATTGCGATGCGGATCAACTGGATCAACTCCGCAATGAAGCTCGAGAAGCAGGACATGCCTTCCGCTCGCCATGGCGAGACGGCGGGAAAGCCGAGCCAGCAGGCGAGGCATTTACCATCAGATTTAAAGTGCCTGAGGGATCAACAACTATCGCTGACCACGTCCAAGGCGAAATAACCTGGGACAATAAGAATTTTGATGATCTTGTTTTGCTGAGAGCCGACGGCAGTCCGACCTATATGCTCGCTGTTGTTGTGGACGATCACAATATGGATATCACCCACGTTATCCGCGGCGACGACCATTTGATCAATGCCGGCCGTCAATCACAGATATATAATGCTTTGGGCTGGGCCGTTCCCGAATGGACTCATTTACCGCTGATCCATGGATCTGACGGTAAGAAATTGTCGAAACGCCACGGCGCTCAGGCCGTTACCGATTTTCGGGATATGGGATATTCGGCCGAGGGCCTGCGGAATTATCTGTTAAAGTTGGGCTGGTCTGTTGATGATCAGGAAGTCTATTCAGACGCCGAAGCCACCAAGGCCTTCACTTTGGATGGTATCAATAAATCACCTGCGCGGCTGGATTTTGATAAAATGGACCATATTAATAGTGAACATTTCAAAACGGCGAAAGACAGCGTTTTATTAGCGGAACTTCGCCCGTTTTTGTGGGCGGAATTGGATGCCGGCAAAATCGCCCGCCTTGAGACCGCTATGGTGAGCCTCAAAGCACGCTCGAAAAACTATAAGGATATGGCAAACAAGGCGGCATATCTGCTTTTGGACCGGCCCCTGGAAATTACCGGCAAGGCTGCCAAGCCGCTGCGCCGTGACGACGCAAAAGAACATTTATCAGCATTGCTGCCGCGTTTCGAAGCCGTGACCAATTGGACCGGAACAGCGCTCCACAGCGTATTGGCAAATTACGCCGAAGAAAAAGACATTGGGTTTGGGAAGTTCGGACAACCGCTGCGCGCCGCGTTAACGGCCGGCAATCCCTCGCCCGATTTATCTGACGTATTGGAATATTTAGGTAAGGATGAGGTGATTGGGCGCTTGCAAGATGCCCTCGCCGCGTCGTATTCAGTAGATTAGAAGGAGACCGAAATGGATAATAAGATCAAACAAACCGGTACCGCAAAGGTAACCATCGGCAAAGACAGCTATGATTTGCCCATTTTGGAAGGGTCCATGGGCGCACCCGGTATTGATGTGCGTTCACTCTACAAGCAATCAGGCCATTTCACATTTGATCCCGGTTACACATCCACCTGTTCCACCGAGTCTCAGATTACATTTATCAATGGCGGCGAAGGTCAACTTCTTTACCGTGGCTACGGCATTGAAGAATTGGCAGAAAAATCAACTTTTCTTGAAGTCGCCTACCTACTGATTAATGGAGAACTACCGACCCGCGATCAATATCAGGGTTTTTCAGATACGATCACCACGCACACAATGCTGCACGATCAAGTTGAAAGCTTTTTCCACGGTTTTCGCCGCGATGCCCACCCTATGGCCATGCTTTGCGGGACTGTTGGCGCTTTGTCAGGATTCTACCACGATGACGCTCATACAACGAAGGACGCAGCGCGGGACATTGCTATCCACCGCTTGATCGCGAAAATGCCGACTCTCGCAGCACGAGTCTATAAATATTCAATCGGACAGCCGCACGTTTATCCGCAGAACCATCTGTCTTACGCCGAGAACTTCATGAATATGTGTTTTTCCGTTCCGGCTCAGAAATATACGGTCAGTCCGACAATTGCACGCGCTATGGATAAGATTTTCATATTGCATGCAGATCATGAGCAGAACGCGTCTACATCAACCGTTCGTCTGGCAGGCTCCTCAGGTGCCAACCCATATGCCTGTATTGCGGCGGGCGTTGCCTGTCTTTGGGGGCCGTCTCACGGCGGCGCGAATGAAGCTTGTTTGAACATGCTGCGGGAAATCGGAACCGTTGACCGTATTCCGGAATATATCAAGCGCGCCAAAGACAAATCTGATCCTTTCCGTCTGATGGGCTTCGGACACAGAGTTTATAAGAACTTTGATCCCCGTTCCCGCGTTATGCAGAAAGTCGCCCACGAAGTTCTGGATGAACTTGATCTCAATGACCCGATCCTGGAT
>CALJNJ010000203.1 GCA_937981945.1 uncultured Caulobacterales bacterium
TATAAAACAATCCGGTGACATTAACATCCATCAGATGCGCCCATTCATCATCAGAGGTTTCCTCTGCCGTTTTCCGCAAAATAACCCCCGCATTATTGACAAGGATGTTGACGGGTTTAGCAAAATGCTGCCCTGCATAGGCGATGGCTTCATCCGCATTTTGTGAAGATTTTACATCCCCTTGAAAGATGGCAATATTTCCGGTGCTAAGTTCTGATTGGGCAGTTCCCAGTTTTTCTTTGGAACGCCCCATAATTGTAACCGAAGCACCAGCTTCTAGAAAAAGCCGTGCGGTTTCCAGGCCTACGCCGCTGCCGCCGCCCGTTATCACTACATTTGTTTTTGATATATCTCTGGGTTCGCCTGCCATATAACGCCTTATAAGATTGGCGTCGGGAGCTTAGCCATACGCCCGCCTGCTACAGTTATGGTTTGCCCCGACACAAAACCGGACGCCGGACTTGCCAGCCATCAAGCGACATCCCCTATGTCCTCAGGTTGACCCAATCGCCCAACCGGGTGCAAAGCTTTTATTTCGGCGTCTACTTTGGCACGGTCAGGATATTGGTCCAAAAACGCCTCATTAAACGGCGTGTTAATCCAGCCCGGCGCTATCGCGTTACACCGAATACCATACGGGCCATATTCCAATGCTGTATTATGAGTAAAAGAAGAAACTGCCCCTTTTGATGCCGCATAAGCCGCATGAGTTGGGTTGGCGCCCAAAGCTTCAATCGAGCTAATATTGACGATAGCAGAGTTCTCTGCTGCCTTTAACAAATCAAAGGCATGTTTGGTCATCAAAAAGACTCCTTTAGCGTTCACATTCATGGTCTTGTCCCACTGGGCGACACTCATTTTATGGATGGGAACTTCCAAACAAATCCCTGCATTATTGATCAAAACATCCAAATGCCCAAAATCATCCCTAATGGTTTCCATCAAAACCCGTACATCCTCCTCGTCGCTGATATCCGTCTTGATAAACTCCAGGTCTTCTTCATCAGGAGGATACAGATCCGCGACGATAACCCTCGCCCCCGCATCTGAAAATTTGCGTGCAATCGCCAAACCAATATTCTGTGACCCGCCCGTGACAATGGCGACTTTGCCCGAAAAATCAGTCATAAATTTTCCTGACCACGCTACGCTGAGCACCCAGGCCGGCAATAGTAGGTGCCATCACATCTCCGGGATTAAGATAAGTTTGCGGATCCATTCCATATCCAACGCCGGGCGGCGTCCCCGTAAACATCACATCCCCGGCTTCCCAGGTTAGAAAATTGGATATCTGAGAGACCAATTGCGCGACCGAAAACACCATATCACCGGTATTTGAAGACTGCCGGGTTTCGCCGTTTACTGTGATGGAGATGTCCAAATCGTTAGGATCCGGGATTTCGTCTTTCGTCACAAGCCATGGACCAATGGGTTTTAAGGTGTCTGCGCTTTTGCCCTTGGTCCATTGGGTGCTGCGCGCCAGTTGGAATTGCCGCTCCGAGACGTCATTGCCTACCGCGTAACCCGCCACATGATCCATAGCGTCTTCGACGGAAATATAGCTTCCCCCTTTTCCCAAGACCACGACGAGCTCTGCCTCCCAGTCAAGCTCAGTACAGCCACGCGGCATGATCACATCATCGAAGGGTCCGTTAATGGCTGTTCTGGCCGTCAACATAATCATGGGCTCTGTTGGAGTATCAAGCCCCGCCTCTTGTGCATGCTTTCCATAGGTCAGCGCGCAACCGATAATTTTTGGAACATTACCGATGGGCGCGCCAAGTCGTGTTTCCTGTGGCACAATCGGATATTGATCCGGCGGACGCATTTTGACCTTTTCAAAATGGACTTCATTCACGGTTTCTCCGGTCCAGTCGACTACCGCTGAGCTTACATCACGCCAAATGCCTTTCGCGTCGACAATACCGGCTTTTTCACTTCCCCTGGGGCCAAACCTGATCAATTTCATAATTGGAACCTTAGCTTAAAAGCCGGCTTATGGCCTGATCATTTAAAATTTGCCTCTGACTCGCGTACCGAAAGACATCAAGTGTTTCGCCAAGTCCGTCCAAAAATGTTCTATGGGGCTGTACATTCAAAAATTTGTCCAGCAATCCGTCATCGTCATACGCCGGAAACGGCAATATTTTTCCGGACGCCGTCACGCCATTATACGGCAGTACAATGTTCATATCCGATAATACCCGCTCCATATCGACGACGACCCCGTTCATATCGAAAACCTCAGCCCCTTCGGTCTCCCGAAGAACTGCGCCTATAAATCTTTGCGCAGCGTCCTCAGCGTGAACGTAACTGACCGGGCCAATAAATGGAATATCATATGTTCGGCCCGCAAAAGCCGCCAACAGCCCTAAGGTGGGCGCCGCGCTCAAGCCCTGATCTCGGCCGGGGCCGTAGATGACTCCCGGACGAATGCAGACCGAAGGCACTTGCCAATCCTGCCAATAAACTTTGGCCATTTGCTCATTACAGACTTTATGGGCGCCGTAGAGCGTGTCCAGATAAGTGTTCTCACCCATCGCCGGGGCGGCAATGGAACTGGCAAAAGCTATACGATTTATACCCGCGTGACGGGCGGCTTCAAAAACATGTGTCGTGCCCATGACATTGACATTAGTTCCCAAAATCGGATCCGCTTTGGCAAACGGTACTTGGAGCGCTGCTAAGTGAATAATGGCAAATATTGCCTTATCTTCAATAACTTGAAGCAAATTATTATAGTCGGTTATATCACCTTTGATCCAGTCGACCTTTTCCGCATCGTCCATAATCAAATTCAGACGACGCCGATTTTCCGACAGGTCATAAACAATGGGATTGGCGCCGATTTCGCTCAAGCCTTTCACAACCCACGCGCCGATACAACCGGCTGCACCCGTGACCAGAACAGACCTTCCCGTCAAATTTGAAGTCATTTGATGTCCTTCGAAAGGCGATCCCGGTAAGCTAAAAGAGGCGCCAAAGCCCGGTCCAAGTCTTCGATGAGCCTCTTTGGGCTGTCATGAAGACTGACTTCTTCTACCAATTTTTCAAGCCTTGCAGCGGCGCGCCAAGCTTCATGACGGGTTAGTTCGGCGGGCAAACAGGGATCATCCCATCCTGCCATGTTAATCGAATTGGTCGCGTCTGCTGCATGGGGCGGCACCACGACGAAAGATGGAACCATAGTTATGCGCTCAGCGCGTTTCTTGAGGCGGCATGCCCTATGAAAGATCATATTGCCCTGCTGCATGAAGCCATATCCGGGACCGGGAAAGGGCACCGTTTTTATCCGTTCAGCCGGCAATTCCGCATCAATACCCTCTTCTCCCGCAATGCCCAATAAGGTCTGACCTTCTTGTTTGGTACCCTGAAAATATTGGAACTCTCCACCGTCTATTTTCGCGGGGTCTGACATCATCATGACAATATCAAATGCCACAGAGTCCGTATGCCAATTATCAACGGCTCGAGTTATGTCTTCAGGTGCATAGTTCACTCCGCAAGCCACAGCGGGCACTGAATGACGAGCCAATTGTACACCTGCTATTTCCGACAAATGCTTTGACAGTTCCGGGCTGTCGCAAAAATCCTTGATAAATTGAGATCGATAACCGGCACCTCTTATATAAGAGCCGAGACGATTAACTCCGGTTCCAACACTAATATTGCGGTTATCATGCATTTTCAGGCAAATATCCCGCATTACCGCTACGCCTTCGGGCGATAAAATTCGAAATGAAGAACATACTCCGAATGATGACGGACATGCCTCGATTTCATCTTCCTTATATCCCAGTTCAGATAAATCGGTTGTTGATTTTGGATTTTCTAATTGAAGATGGCGCTCGGCATTAAATATCGGCTCGTTGTCCAATTTAATATATTCCGGAGGTCTCTGATCCGGAAATCGCAATGTATTCGACATGAATATATCTCCTGAAAATAAGCTTCAGCAGATAAAGGTAACAAGTCAATATAGGCGCTATGCACCATTAGCGCTTTTTATTTTCCATTTACGGATTTAGGGAGTTCATGAGAAAATAGAAGCTCACGTTCAGGAGTGACAGACTCCTCACTCGGAGTGAGAAAACCCTCTCCGATTAGACCCTACAGCCAGAAGCTATCGATTTAATGCAAATATCTTTATTTTGATATTCGCCTGTCGGTATTATGAAGCCTGAGCTTTGCTAGCCGGTCGCGCTTCATCCCATTTATCAAATTCATGAGCAATGCAACGCTCAATAAGTTTTCGCCATACCGGTTCGGCAATGTTTGGGTTCAGCCCGGCTTTTTCGGCGTTAACCAATACTTTGGCCACCACGTCTTCTATGCGCTCGGCATCATAAACGTCATCGCGATTAGTTTTTATTCTCGCGGCAGCATCCATATATTTCTGCCGAATAACTAAAAGTCGAACCAATTCCCGATCAAGATTGTCAACGCCCAAGCGGACATCCGTCATATTTTCGCAATTTTCGGGTTTTGGGTTCATGTTTCATCACCAAATATCGGTTCATGCTCTACATAGGGGCTAAGCCTGAGTATTTCCATATGTTAGCGACATCAAAATTAGCGGCGTTTCGCCCCACGGCTGTTGAGGGCCTTAGTTTTTATTGCTCTTCAACTATCAAACCCTGTATGAGGTTGCAAAATAACACAATCGGGACCTTATTCAGATGACTTCAAGCTATAATTCGGGCGCCGAAACTCCCACGATTATCGAAAGATTTTATCATTGGGAGTCCACAACGCCTGATAATGTCTTTTTACGCCAACCAAAAGGCAGTGAATGGCTGGAAATGACTTATGCAGAAGCCGGTCAGCAAATCCGCAAAATGACAACAGCCATGAAGGCCATAGGCCTCAAAGCGGGCGATCACGTCGGCATTTATTCCAAAAATTGCTACCATTGGATGTTGGCGGACCTGGCCTGTCATATGGGCGGGTATGTGTCCGTCCCATTTTACGCCAGTCTACCCGGTGATCAGCTTGCCAGAGTGATAGATCTTGGCGACTTAAAGGGATTATTTATCGGCAAATTGGACAAATGGACCGATGATCACATCGCCGCTATTCCCGACGATTTAAAGGTTATCAATTTCCCTCATTATGACGGGAACGCAAAAGTCTCACTTGGTCTGAACTGGAATAATTTGCTGGCCGAAAACGAGCCGCAAACCGAAAATTTCGTGCCTAATCTCGATGATCTTTGGACCATAAAGTTCACTTCCGGAACCACCGGAACTCCCAAAGGAGTTATGCATGTTCACCGGACTCCGGCTGAGATCATGATCAATGAACTTAAAGAAAACTGGCTGGGATTGGGCCGGCTAAAAGCCATACGAACCTTTTCGTTTTTACCGCTCAACCATGTGGGAGAACGCGTGGGAATTGCTCTTCCGACCGTGTGGGAAGGCGGGTCCATGTCGTTCGCTGAAAGTTTGGAAACTTTCGTGTCCAACATTCAACAAACCCAGCCCACTATATTATTTGCCGTTCCAAGAATTTGGACCAATTTTTACTTAGGCATTCTCAAAACCTTGCCGGAAAAACGTTTAAACTTGCTAATGTCTATTCCGGGCGTTTCATCCATCGTCAAAAAGAAGCTCAAACGAACACTTGGGCTCGGCGCCATCGAAATAGCGGCAACAGGCGCTGCGATTACGCCGGCATTTATAAAAGAGTTTTATCAAAAGCTCGATATTCATTTGATCGAAGCTTACGGCATGACAGAAGTTTGCGGATCCATGACCAATTCGCCCATGCGCGACGCGCCAATGGATTCAGTGGGTAAAGCCATACCCGGCGGTGAAGTTCGTATCGACCCTGAAACAGATGAAGTTCTGATGAAATCACCTTATATGATGACCGGTTATTACAAAGCCCCCGAAAAAACCGCCGAAGTCCTGCAAGACGGCTGGCTGCAAAGCGGCGATCGCGGAACTCTCGACGAGCATGGTTTCCTGCGAATTATCGGACGGGTCAAAGACGCCTTTAAAACCTCCAAAGGCAGCTATGTCACCCCCAATCCTTTGGAAGAAGTTCTGGCCAAAAATGATTTTGTCGAGCAAGTTTGTGTGGTTGGTCTCGGAATTCCGCAGCCAATCGCGCTCTATAACTTATCGGCTGTTGGACAGGCGGCAGAAAAGTCCGAAGTCGAAGCCTCAATCACGTCTGCGATCCGGGACCTCAACCAAACTCGTGCTAAATATGAGCATATTTCAACGGCGATTATACAGTCAGAAGCTTGGACCATGGAGAATGAATTTTTGACGCCTACCCTCAAGGTGAAACGCTTTAATTTGGATAATGCGTTTGGCGATCAATATCTGAACTGGCATGAAGATCCGAAAAGTGTGATCTGGTCATAACATGAAAAACGTCGTTATCGTCGGGATTGGCGAGATTGTTGAGCAAGTTCCTGATGACTTGCAAACAGCATCCTCTCCGCTGGATTTAATGGAAAGTGCCGTGCGTCGGGCTTTTTCTGATGCCGGCGCAGAAGAAATCGGAACGGCAATTGATACGATTGCGGTCGTCCGAACGTTTTCAGAGTCAGGTGCTCAGCTAAAAAGCCCGTTTGGAGATCCTAAAAACCTCCCGAGATCAATTTGCAGCAGGACAAATATCGATCCCAAACACGCTGTCTACAGCTGTTCCGGCGGACAGGTCCCTCAGCAATTGGTCAATGAATTTGCGACGAAAATTTCTGCCGGAGAAAGAGACGCCGTTCTACTGGTAGGCGGTGAAGCATTGGCGAACCAAAAAGCGTTGAAAAAGGCCAAGGTCAAAGCTGACTGGAAGGACGAAATTGACGGTCCTTCAGAACGTCGCCATCCCGAGATCACCAACATGTTTGATATCGGTAATCTCCATAATGAGTTCACACATATTCCGTCCGCCTATACTATTATGGAACATGCACGCCGAAAACGGTTGGGACTGAGCCGCGAAGCCTACCGTGCTGAATGTGCTGAATTGTTTGAGGGCTTGGCAAAAGTCGCGGCCGAACATCCAAACGCCATGTTTAAGGACGCGTTTAACGCCGACGATATCGCCGCGCTAACGGAATCCAATAATTTGGTTACCGATATTTACACGCGCGCCATGACGGCCAAAGACGGCGTCAATCAAGCCGCCGCTTTGATATTAATGAGCGAAGAAAAAGCCTGCGAACTTGGCATTGAAAAATCAAAATGGGTTTACGCAATTTCCGGTAGCGACGCCGAGGATACAACGCTTCCTTACCGTGAGGATTTAAGCCGGTCAGTTGCCCTGAAAGCTGCGTATGACGGCGCCTTGAATGCCGCTGCTCTTTCAATTGACGAAATTTCTGTTTTCGACATTTACAGCTGTTTCCCAATTGCGGTGTTTGCCGCCTGCGAGGCCTTGGGCATTAAAGGTAATGATCCCAGAGGACTGACCGTTACGGGCGGATTGCCGTTTTTCGGCGGACCGGGAAATAATTATTCCATGCACGGGATTGTCAACATTGTCTCTCGTCTTCGAAAATCAGGTAATGGCTTTGGGCTGGTGGGCGCTAATGGCGGTTTTATCAACAAACACTGTATCGGTATTTATGGCAACAAGCCGTCACTTTCGGGATGGCAAATGGCTGACAAAGCAGCGCTTAAGCGCATTGTCGATTCACAAGATAAACCGGACGTCGCCTATTTTGCCGAAGGCCGCGCGCAGATTGAGGGCTACTCCGTCGAATACGGGCGTAAAGGACCTAAACGCGCTTACATTATTGGCCGACTGGAGGACGGAAGGACTTTTATCGGATCAACAGACCGCGACGATAAAGAAACAGTACAGCATCTGATCGACAATGATCCCATCAACGAAACTATCTATGTGACCGGCAAAGGTCCCGGAAATCGATTCACCTTTGATGCGGATAAAACTCGCGGCCTTATCCCAAATGTTCCGGCATCTTTGGACGGTGAATTTGAGCACTGCCTCGTCAATCGAAACGGCCGCATCCTAGAGGTCACGATTAACCGCCCTGACGCCAGGAACAGCTTAACCCCGGAAGCCAATTTTGAACTTGAGCACGTTTTCAATCTTTATGAAAAAGACAGATCTTTGTGGGCCGCCATTTTGACAGGCGCAGGAGACAAATCCTTCTCTGCCGGGAATGATCTGAAATATATGGGAACCGGGAAACCGATCTGGTTTCCGGAGACCGGGTTTGCCGGTCTCACACACCGCAAAAAGCGCCTGAAACCGGTGATCGCAGCTGTGAACGGATATGCCTTTGGCGGCGGTCTGGAGATCGCCCTTGCCTGTGATATTATCGTTGCTGATGAAACGGCTAAGTTTGCCCTTCCTGAGGTCAAAACCGGACTCATTGCAGCGGCAGGTGGTCTGTTCCGTCTCCCAAAAGTCCTCCCGCCTTCGATTGCGAGGGATATGATCCTCACCGGGCGAACCATGGAAATCGAAGAAGCTTTGCATTACGGTATGGTCAATTATAAATCGGCGGCCGGACAAGCTTTGGATATAGCTCGGGAGATAGCGCAGCGAATCCTCGATGTCAGTCCGAGTGCGGTTTCTGCCTCTCTTGAAATGATGCATGAAGGCGCACACATTCAGGCGCCTGCCGAAGCGCTTGATCAACCAACCAATGCGCTTCAGAAAATAGCCGCCTCAGAAGATTTACAGATCGGATTAATGGCTTTTCTGACGAAACAAAAAGCCAATTGGAAAAACAGATAGTAAGGTACAAAATGACAAGCTCCCCTCTTTTTAGTTCGTTTAAGATCAAAAATCTTGAACTCGACAATCGCATCGTAATGGCGCCTATGACGCGGGCGTTTTCACCGGGCGGCATACCCGGCGAGAATGTGGCTGATTACTATGCACGCCGCGCCGGAGCGGATGTCGGCCTTATTGTGACTGAAGGCACAACCATCGACCGCCCGGGCGCATCTGATAATCCTGACTACCCGAACTTCCATACCGAGAAAGCGCTGAACGGCTGGAAAAATGTCGTCGAGAAAGTTCACGCGAGTGGCGGAAAGATTGCGCCGCAGCTCTGGCATGTTGGATTTACAAGAAAGCCCGGAACGGGTCCTCATCCTGAGGCCCAAAGCGACAGCCCGTCCGGCGTAACCCATACCGGCAAGCAATTCCTTCCCGAACCGACGCAAGAAGATGTCGCTGATATGATTGATGCCTATGCCAAAGCCGGCGGTGAAGCCGCTCGGTTGGGATTTGACTGCATCGAAATTCACGGCGCCCACGGCTATCTCATCGATCAGTTCTTTTGGGACGTCATGAATAAACGTGAAGATAAATATGGCGGCGGCCTAACGGAACGCGCGTCATTTGCGGCAGAAATCGTCAAAAGCATGCGCAAGGCAGCCGGCAATGATATCCCAATCATCTTTCGAATGTCCCAATGGAAACAACAGCAATATGACGCCAAACTGGCACAAACACCGGCTGAGCTCGAAGCGTTTTTGTCCATATTGGTTGATGCCGGTGTTGATATTTTTCATTGTTCTACTCGCCGTTTTTGGGAACCTGAGTTTGACGGGTCTGATTTAAATTTTGCCGGCTGGGCGAAAAAAGTATCAGGCGTACCGACCATCACGGTCGGCTCTGTCGGTTTGAATACAGATTTCGTCACAACGCTTGTCAAACAAGCAGACGCCGGGAAACGCTCTTTAGATGACCTTTACGAACGTCTCGCACGCGAAGAGTTTGATTTGGTTGCCGTCGGACGAGCTCTGCTCCAAGATCCGTTCTGGGCCCAAAAGGTCAAAAACGGCCGTATGGATGAACTAGAGGACTATTCACCCAAAGCTCGCGAGACTTTATTTTAACGAGCCTTTGTTTTCAGATGAATTCGAGGTAGTCTCCTTCCAAATACAAGGGAGAGACAGATGCGAAAACTCAACGTCAACGGCAAAACCAGAGAATATGACGGAGACGAAGAGAAGCCTCTCTTATGGGCCATCAGAGAAGATCTGGGTCTGACAGGGACAAAATACGGATGCGGTATTTCTCAATGCGGTGCCTGTACCATACATATTGACGGCGAAGCCGTCAGGTCTTGTGTCCTGCCGATAGGCGCGCTTGAGGGCGGTGAAAAAATTACCACGATTGAAGGTCTGTCAGACGACGGATCCCATCCGGTTCAGGAAGCCTGGGCCGAACTTGACGTTCCGCAATGTGGATTTTGCCAACCCGGAATGATGATGGCCGTTGCGGCGATGCTGAAGGAAAATCCCGGCGCAACCGATGAAGATATTGACGCTACCATCACCAATATTTGCAGATGCGGAACTTTTGCGAGAGTTCGCAAAGGCATCCATTTGGCCAAGAAGAAATTGTAGGAGAGAGACATGACTGATCAACCAAATGTTTCCCGCCGCAATTTCATCGTCGGAAGTTCTGCAATTGGCGCAGGGCTATCCTTGGGCGTTCTATCAGGATGTAAAGCTGAAGCCCCCCTCAAAGACATAGATTACAGTCACTTAGATCCCAATCCTGAAGTCAATGCCTGGGTTCATATCCATCACGACGACACGGTCACCGTTCGAATTGCCAGGTCTGAGATGGGACAAGGAACATCAACGGGTCTGGCTCAGCTGGTTGCCGAAGAGCTGGATTGCGACTGGGAAAAAGTGGCAATTGAATTCCCTACGCCCGGCGAAAATTTGAAGCGGGATCGGGTTTGGAAAGATTTCTCAACCGGAGGCAGTCAGGGACTACGGGGATCTCAACAATATGTCCGCGAAGGCGGCGCAGCAGCTCGGCAAATGTTGATGAGTGCAGCCGCCGCCAAATGGGAGGTGCCGGCCAGCGAATGCTCAACCGACAAAGGCATGATCTTCCACAAGGCCTCGGGCAACAAAATCAATTACGGCGCCGTGGCAGATGCCGCCAATAAAATTGAACCGCCGGCTGAGGTCACGCTCAAAAGCCCTGATAAATGGACCATTATCGGTCAGCCTAAAAAGCGCTTGGACACAGCTGACAAGCTAACGGGAAAACTGAAATACGGCCATGACGTTACGCTGGATGGTATGCTCATGGCATCGGTCAAGGCCTGCCCTATTCTG
>CALJNJ010000204.1 GCA_937981945.1 uncultured Caulobacterales bacterium
TCAACATAGCCGCGCAAAGCAGCATAAACCACAGATCGATTTTAGAGCGAAAGACTTGCATGGCGATAAAATAGCATAACCCGACAAATCTGTCACAAAAAATCATAATTTTCCGACGGATTTTGACGGCCTGCGCGTTTAATCCTATGAACAATCATCTTCGGGGGATTTCATGAAGACAGGATTTCTGAGCGTGCTGTCCGGCGCCGTGCTGATATTAGGTGCTTGCGGCGGGGGCGGCAGCAGCAGCGGCGGGGCCACCGGCGGGACGATTACGCCGCAACCGCCGGCCAATTCTGCTCCGGTGGTCGCGAGCGCAAACGCCGATCAATCCGCCGTGGCCGGCTCTGCATTTAACTATGATGCCACCCAAAACGGCGCGACGTTCACGGACGCTGACGGCGATATGCTGACATACACGGTGAACTTTGATCCGGCGCCGAGCGGTCTGACGGCGGATAACGGCGTTATTTCCGGAACGCCTACCGGCTCCGGTCTCATCACCATTTCGATCACGGCCAATGACGGCAATGGCGGCGAAGTTTCCGACAGTTTCGATGTGACCGTCACCACCGGGATAGTGCCAACAGGTAAGCCCAATATCATCATCGTGATTACGGATGACCAAGGCAAAGATGCCTCCGCCCAATATAATCTGAGCGCGGATCTGCCGGCCACGCCCAATTTCACGGCCCTGGCCGACAGCGGCATTGTTTTTGACAATGTCTGGGTCAGCCCGACCTGCTCGCCCACACGGGCCGCGCTGATTTCGGCCAAATACGGTCATCAAACTCAGGTTCTTTCCCCCGGTGACCCTTTGCCGGCCGGCGAGGTTATTCTGCAAAGCTTCCTCAAAGGCCAAGCCGAAACCTCGGATTACAGCAGCGCCATTATCGGGAAATGGCATTTAGGCGGCGGCCGCACCGGTCCCAATGATTTTGGCATTGATCACTTTGCCGGCATTATTGGCGGCGGCGTAACTGATTATTTTAATTGGACGCTGAATGTGAACGGCGCCAATTCCAATTCCACCAATTACGTCACCAGTGAATTAACCGATCAGGCCATTGATTGGGTCGACGGCCAAACACAGCCTTGGTTTTTGTGGATGTCTTATAATGCGCCGCACACACCGTTTCACCTGCCGCCCGCCGGCTTACATGATCGGTCACTGTCGGGGACGCAGGCCGATATTAATGCCAATTCGCGGGCCTATTATCTGGCGGCCATCGAAGCCATGGATTCCGAATTCGGCAGATTTTGGAACAGCCTGCCGGTGCAGGACCGGGACAATACCATTGTCATTTTTATCGGCGATAACGGCACGCCCACTCAGGTCAAAGATAATAGCGTGCTGCAAAACGGCAGCAAATCATCGCTTTTTCAGGGCGGCATAAATACGCCCATGTTTGTGGCCGGCCCCGGCATAACCCGCCAAGGCGAGAGGGAAGGCGCGCTCATTACCCATACGGATATTTTCCCGACCATTGTTGAACTGGCCGGCGGCACATTATCGGGCTATCAGGACGGGCAGAGTTTCGCCGGTTTATTGACAAGCAGCGCCGCTGCTCACCGCGATTACAGCTACACCAACAGCGCGGACGGTTGGACCATACGGGACGCTTCTCATAAACTCATTGAATATGCGGACGGATCACAAGATTTGTTTGATCTGATCAATGACCCCGGTGAAACGACGGATCTTTTGGACGGGGGCACGGATGTCACCGCCATCCTGTCATCTTTAAACGCCGCCGCTGATGATATCAGAAACTCGCAAAATATTACCGGAACAAAGTTTTCGCAGTTGTCGCCTCTGTGTGCGGATTATACGGGCCGGTATCATTCCAACGTCAATGATGTTGCGCGTGATCTGCCGTTTACCGGCAGTCTGCAAATCCCCGCCGATAATAATAGCTGCACGCTCAGCACAAATTCTATTCCCAATCACGATTTCAATAATGGTCCGCGCCCGTTCCCCAATGACGTCGGCGAGGTTAATCGGGACTTCACCATTCCTGCCGCCCCGACATTTGCCGGCGCGCCGACGGCTCTGACGATCAATCGGGACAATGCAATTTTACTTAACGGGGTGAAAGTGGACCTCTTGGCCGCCGCCTGTTTTGAGGTCGGCGATGAACGCACCGGATGTAACGATCCTAATCAGCCCTGGCGCTTTGATCCCATGCACGGGCCTAATGGCTTTAACGTGGATTTGAACAATGCCCACGCCCAGCCCAACGGCGCCTATCACTATCACGGGCCGCCGCCCATTTTCACCGGCAGCGACACGGAAGCGTCCGGCGTGATCGGCTTTGCCGCTGACGGCTTTCCTATTTACGGACCCTATTTTGACGCCAATGGCACGATCCGAAAAGCTGCGCCGAGCTATCAGCTAAGAGCCGGCAATCGGCCCACCGGCGCCGGTAATCCCGGCGGAACCTATGACGGCACATACCGCGATGATTATGAATATGTCTCCGGCCTGGGCGATTTGGATGAATGCAACGGCATGACGATTGACGGCCAATATGGCTATTACGTCACCGACGGCTTTCCCTATATTATGGCCTGTTT
>CALJNJ010000205.1 GCA_937981945.1 uncultured Caulobacterales bacterium
GCGAGAATGACATTGCCGATTACGGCTGACGTCGGCGCAACCCAGGCCGTCTCGTGAATATCAGGCGTAAGTTCACCTAATTTATAGACGGACATTTACTCGTCCAAATCCTGTTGAAGGATAGAAATATTCAAATCGTAAGAAATGTCATCTTTATCTTCGTCATCGATGTATAGCAGGCCGAGAATCTCATCGTTCAGCCAGACCTCAACACTATCTTGCACCTTACGCGGTTTGATACTGACGGCTTCTGTGCCCAAGCGTTTGCAAAGGTAATTGCGAACAGAAATGATTTGTTCCGGGGTCATGCATTATCTCCGAGTGTTTGATCCATAGTTTCAGCCGGGCTTTTCTTGCAAGCACCCGCGACCGGTTTGGCCGGCACGCCGGCAACTGTGCAATTCGGGCTGACAGGTTTGAGAACAACCGAACCTGCGGCAATCTTCGCATCATCACCAATCGTAATATTGCCAAGGACACTGGCGCCTGCTCCTATGAGGACACGATTGCCGATTTTGGGATGCCGGTCTTCGTCGGCCTTGCCCGTTCCGCCCAGCGTGACACCCTGAAGAACGGAGCAATCATTGCCCAATACAGCGGTTTCGCCCATGACAAATCCGGTCGCGTGATCCAGCATAATGCCGGACCCAATTTTCGCTGCCGGATTAATATCCACGCCGAATTTTTCAGAGGCTCTGTTTTGCAAATGAAAAGCAATTAAGTCCCTGCCCTGATTATACAAAGCATGGGCGCAACGATGGGTTTGGATGGCCATATAACCTTTAAAATAAAGGAATGCCTGCAAACAAGTGCGGCAGGCGGGATCACGGTCCATGACAGCCAACAAGTCCTTCGCCGCGCTATCAACAATGGCCGGATCGCTCTCAATGGCCTCGGTCAGGACACGCCGCAGTTTTAATGTCGTAAAGTCCGTTGTCGATAATTTATCAGAGAGATGATTGACCAGCGCCGTTCCCAGCGTCTCCTGCTCCAAAATAGTTGCATGTAAAAAAGACGAAAGAGCGGGTTCTTTTGTGGAATAGGCCGCCGCCTCTTTGCGCAGGCAAGACCACGCACATACATCGTCTTCGCTGTCACTTGCCAGGTTTAATCGACCCATAGGTCTCTCCTTTTAAGGACAGAGATAGTATGCCTGTCCTGAATTGCAATAAGCTTTTGCCAGTTTTATCCGCGGCCGCGATAAGTCGGAACACCTTGGTCGGGCACCCAAAGATTAGCAGGTTTTTCCCCAAATTGACAGAAGACGTCGATGGGAATGCCGCCGCGAGGATACCAATAACCGCCAATCCGCAGCCAAACCGGTTCAATTTCTTTTACCAATCGCTCACCGATTCCTGTCGTACAGGCCTCATGAAAATCGCCGTGATTACGAAAACTGCCGAGAAATAATTTAAATGACTTAGACTCGACAATCCAAGCGCCGGGGCAATAATCAATCACCAAATGCGCAAAATCCGGTTGTCCGGTCACCGGGCAAATTGATGTGAACTCAGGACAAGTCAGGCGAATAAGATAAGGCGTATCCGTCGGATTGGAAACACGTTCCAGCACGGCCTCATCAGGCGAAGCCGGCAAATCCGAATTCGCTCCTAATTGACCCAAATTATTATATGTCGTTTCATTCATCAGGACGACCTAGCCCTTATTGCGAACAGGTTCAAGAATTAGGTCTCGAAAATGGCCCGTCTCAACTTTCCGGGCCATTTCATACCCATCACGAATTTCTTCCCGGGCATTTCAACGAATTTCCAGGTCAAATGCGATGCGATGAACACACAAATCAAATAAGGGATCAGGAATAGATCGCCGTTCAACCCCATGGATGTCCAATCAGCCCCAAAATAATTGGACAGAATTCTGCTGCCGATAATATTGAAAACCACGGCGATCAGCATGTGAACCATGTATACCGAATAAGAAATTTTGGCCAAATATTTGAACAAGCGTGTCATCATCAATTTGGAAACACCGCCCTTATCAAAAGCAAACACCAAGACAAAAGTCAGAACAAACGGCGCGACAAGAAATTGAAGCTTACCCGGGCAGTAAATTACAAAAGCCGTACACATGGCGACAGTGGCCAGCTCGATAGCTGTTGCCGTTTTCTGGCCCATATTCTCGACGGTTTTGCTGTGTTTTATCTTGGAAAATATGCCGGCGCCGATCACGCCGGTATAGAACCCTGCCATGCACCGCCAAAACCCGAAATCGTAAGTGATATCCATGTTGGGCTTTAATTGCGACAGCACCGCATAAACGGCGACAACGCCCAATCCGATCAAACCAAAATGAGCGGTCCGTTTTGGCGGGGCCCAAATAAGCATGGCAGCAAAAGTGAAATAGGCAAAAAACTCGACACTGACGGTCCAGCTGGGAACGTTGAACGATAAGCTGTCATTCAATCCCATAGAATGGGTCATGGTCAAATTTGTCAGCAGAGAATAAACGCTTTCCCGGGCGCCCGGTTGAAACGGTAAAACCTCGCCCGGGTCCAAAGTCGCAAAGCCTGCCGCGTGCATGAACACTCTCGAGCATGCGAATAGGAAAAACAGAAATAATGTGAACAAGTGCAACGGGTATAGCCGGGCGAACCTGCGTTTGAAAAACCCCATGGCGTCCGAACGGGTATTTATGCTGTTCCGATAGAGCGTGAACAACAAAAAGCCGGAAAAAACGAAAAACAAATCAATAATAACCGGTCCGTTTTCCAGAAAAGCTGAGCGATTTAATTTGCTGGGCCAATAAGTGTGGTAGATTGCTACGAAAACAGCCAACAGGCCGCGAAACCCGTCAAGCGCGCCAAAAAACGGCCTTGGCATGGCTGGATTGTTCTGTTTTGGGGCATTTGCCACGCAATATCTCCTATTTAAGCTTCAAACTTCAAGTTTGATGCCCAAATTCCCCCATTGCGGGATAAACTGCGCGAATTTTAAAAATATAGGATTAATGGATTAGAAAAATGCCTGAATACCCGTTTGAGCGCGGCCTA
>CALJNJ010000206.1 GCA_937981945.1 uncultured Caulobacterales bacterium
CCCTCGTTGCGCGGCAACATTTTCAGTCTGCATTTCTCAAATTCCCAATTCGGGACGTTTTTAGCCTGAAAAGGGTTAGTAAATGCTTAGCACGGGCGAGATTAGAGGTGGTAAGAAAGATGGTCGGGGAGACTGGATTCGAACCAGCGACCCTCTGTTCCCAAAACAGATGCGCTACCAGGCTGCGCTACTCCCCGACGGAGACGGGCTTAATATACAATCAGCAGATTTTAGCAAGTGAAAGCTTGAAAAATTATTCAGCGGATTGCGTATTCCCAAAAAATTCGTGCCGGACCATATCACCGGGTAATATGCCGAGCTCTAAAGCTCTGCCGCCGGCCAATTCCACGACCGCTGCAACAGTCCCCTCAGACGAGGCGCTACGTAGAGAATATGGCGTCGCTGAATGTTCAATTTTCAGAATTTTCCCGTTTGATCTCACAAAAATAATATCAAGCGGAATACCGGTATTCTTCATCCAAATCGTGGCAACTTTCGGCTCTGCAAATTCAAACAGCATACCTTTGTCAGCTGCCAGACTGTCCCTGTACATCAGGCCTCTGGCTTGTTCCTCATCATTGTCGGCAATTTCCACGGAGAAATTATGGGTTGTACCGTCGCTCTCAATGCTCAGAGCTTCAGGCGCGCCGAAGTCGACTGGTTCGATAGTAGCGTCTTGAGCGGCAGCGAATGACAACACGCTGACAGAGGACAAAACGAATAGAGATCGGAGAAGTTTTTTCATGGGCGTTGATTACCTAAACAAGAGTAAAAGGCCAAGGTCTTTTTTGCAGTCGCCCACAGCCTGACAAGGATATTAAAATCTTACATATTTGGGAATTCAGTCGTTGGCAGTCCCTAGGGGAATCGAACCCCTCTTTCCAGGTTGAAAACCTGGCGTCCTAACCGATAGACGAAGGGACCGCATCACGACGAAGCCGCCATATATATGCGCTTGCTTCCGCTTTCAAGTCAGATTTTGCGAAAAACCGATATTTTTTAAGCTTTTGCCACATCGACGATTTGCAGATCAATTTTTGTACGGCCTTTCCAGCTGTCTTGTTTGATCCGCCCCGCCACATGAACTTTCCCGGGTTCTTTGGAGAGAAGAATTTCGGACAGGCCGTTTTCTTCAGCGTTGAAGCAAATAGCGTTTAATCTGAGCCCTTCAGAATCAGCAAAAGCGCAGCGAATATGCCCGCCTCGTAGTCGCTCAGCATAATCTATGCGCATATTGTCAAAAGCAAAGACAGGTTGCGGGTTACCTGCCCCGTACGGTCCCACACGATCGATCAAACGGACTAATTCTGAATTCACGGCAGTCGGCCTTAATAGACAATCTACCTTCAAATGGATTTCACCCCGGGCTTTCTCCACATCTGCGCGTAAATATTCTTGGATAAAACTTTCAAATTCTTGGATTTTTTCTGCCTTCACAGTCAGGCCGGCCGCCATTGCATGACCGCCGCCGGAGATCAAAAGCCCAGCTTCCTTGGCGGCCTTTATTCCTTCTCCCAAATTGACGCCTTTCAGCGAACGGCCGGATCCTTTGCCAATTCCGTCATCATCTATACCAATTACGATGACCGGAAGGCCGACTTGATCCTTCAGCCGTCCGGCGACAATACCGATAATCCCGGGATGCCAACCCTCCATAGCCGCAATCACAACATTGTTTTCAACCATGTTTTCTTTGGTGCCGACCGCCTCATCAGCCTCATACAAGATTTGCTCCTGGATTTTTTTGCGCTCCGCGTTGACGCGGTCCAGTTCAGCGGCGTGATGGTAAGCCGTTTGCGTGTTTTCAGTGCTGAGGAGCTGAGCTCCCATTTCGGCCTGCCCGATACGACCGCCGGCGTTGATTCGCGGCCCGAGCACATACCCCGCATGATATGTGGTAAAGGGCCCTGAGACATTTGCCACATCAGAGAGCGCCGCCACGCCCGGATTATAGACGTTAGACATAACCTTTAATCCTTGGCGAACAATGGCGCGGTTGAGCTCTGCCAATGGCACGACATCACATATGGTCCCGAGGGCCGTCAGGCCTAAAAAGTCCATTAAATTCGGAAGATTGTTTTCGCCGCGTCGGCGCATTTCGCGGTTCAGACCCGCGAGCACCATAAAAGTAACCCCGGCGGCCGCCAGAAACCCCAAACCGGATGTATCATCGGGCCGGTTAGGATTGACCAAAGCTGCACATGGCGGAATATCAGCGTCCATCAAGTGATGGTCTATCACAACGATTTCCAATCCCAGATCTTGTGCTGATATCAGGGCCGATCGGGCGGCAGCGCCGCAGTCCACGGTTATGACCATATCAAAGCCCTGCTCTTTTAGGGTATGAAAGGCTTTTTCAGACGGTCCGTAACCCTCGCGGATACGGTCAGGCACATAAAGGCCAAACTCCACGCCGAAATGTCTGCCCCAACGGATGAGCTGAGCCGCAGACGTGGCGCCGTCTACATCATAGTCCGCAAAAATTGCGATGCGTTTCCCGGCTTTCATGGCATCCAAAATAACGACAGCAGCCTTATCCATGTCCTGAAGCTCAGACGGGTCGGGCATATATTTGCGTATTTTCGGCTCTAAGAAATCCGCTACATCGTCAGGCGCTATATTTCGGCCAGCCAGCAGTCTTGCCGTGATAAGATCCGTTTCCCCGTTGAGATAATCTTCAACTTTTTCTTCGGACCCGTTTCGGAAAACCCATTTTCGACCACGGGCGGAAGCATCTACATTTAGAACTGAGTCAGGCACGCCAAATCTGTACCGGCGTTATCAAACAGTATCCAGCCACGTTCTGATGTTTCTTGCAGCCTGGCGAATGCGTTGTTCGTTTTCCACGAGCGCCAATCTTACATACCCTTCGCCATTTTCGCCAAAACCGACACCCGGAGAGACAGCGGCGCTCGCATTGATCATTAGCTGCTTGGAAAACTCAAGCGAGCCCATGGCTCTTAGCTTTTCAGGCAGTGGCGCCCACACAAACATAGACGCGTCCGGGGACGGTAATTCCCACCCTGCCCGTCCGAAAGCTTCGACCATAACATCCCGGCGATTGCGGTATACATCTCTGGCTTCATCGACACAGTCCTGCGGACCGTCCAAAGCAGCGCAGGCCGCGACCTGGATCGGGGTAAAGGCTCCGTAATCCAGATATGATTTGACCCGTGCCAATGCCGCAATGAGATGCGGGGATCCAACAGCAAAACCCATACGCCATCCGGCCATAGAATAAGTCTTGGAGAGGCTGATGGTTTCAACGGCGACGTCTTTGGCGCCCTCAATTTGAAAAATCGATGGCGGTTTTTCGCCAAAGTAAATTTCCGAATAAGCCAGATCAGACAATACGATAATGTTTTTCTCTCGCGCTATATCTACGATCTCTTGATAAAAACCCAGCTCAGCGGTGTGACCTGTCGGATTAGACGGAAAACAAACTACGATGGCCATGGGGGGCTTATCTGCGACCGCTAAAGCCGCTTTGACACCGGCAAGATATTCGTCAGCCGTTATGGCGGGAATGGGCTGTATTTTTGCGCCTGCAATCACGAAACCATATGCATGCAATGGATAAGACGGGTCCGGCGCATAAATAACATCGCCCGGCGCAGTTATGGCTTGAGCCAAATTCGCAAAGCCTTCTTTTGATCCTATTGTCGCGACAATTTCCGTTTCAAAATCAAGGTCCACATCAAAACGTCGTTTGTAGTACCGGGAACAGGCTTGGCGAAGTCCGTTAATGCCGCGAGAGACTGAATACCCGGTTGTGCGCGGCTTTTGAACGGTTTCCACAAGCTTATCAATGACATGTTGCGGGGTCGGCAGGTCCGGATTGCCAAACCCAAAATCAATAATATCCTGGCCTTCCTTGCGAAGGGCGGCTTTGAGTTTATTGACCTCGGCAAACACATATGGAGGCAACCGCTTAATACGGTAGAATTCAGTTGAAACGCTCATGAAACGGAACCCTTTTTTACTCGACAGGGTCGTCGAGTTTATATTCTTTCACTTTGGTTTTCAGCGCTTCTATTTCTTTTTCTATCTGAGGATCGGTCATGTAATTATTGTCGGGCGGCGTATCAAAACCGTCTCGTTTTTTAATTATGCTTTTGGCCGCCTTGTCCCAATCTGCTGCGCCGCGCATATCGTCCGGTGCGCTCGGCGCATCCGCCGGGTCCGGATATTCACCGATGTTTTGTGAGGCTTCCCTAAACTCAGGAAGATTGACAAACTCCGGCACCTTTACGGTGGAGCAAGCGCTGACCGAAAACGCCAACAGTACAGCCGATATCTTCAATCTGGTATTCACGGCTTTGTTATGCTGTATTTTTTTCGGAAGGTCACCGGAAATCTTCACGGGAAAAGCGGTAAATGCGATAATCCCAATGTTTCGTCCAGTCCAACGGCAACATTATAGTTTTGTATAGCCTGACCGGCTGATCCTTTTGTCAAATTATCGATGGCACCAATCAGAATAACCCGACCGGCTACCCGATCTGCAAACAATCCCAAAGCGAATCGGTTGCTGCCCCGTATATGC
>CALJNJ010000207.1 GCA_937981945.1 uncultured Caulobacterales bacterium
GCGTCTTCAATCACCTCGGAGGTCGACAAATAGATTTGGGGCGCCTCATAGCCGGCCCATTTCTTCACAAATGCGCCGTGAACCTGCTCCGGCGTAATGGTATCGGCGTAGTCTTCGAAAAATGACAAATTAAACGCCGGCGGCGTCAATACATTGTCCCGCGAAAAACTTCCCATAATTTGACGCGAGAGCATGGATGTGCGGCGGGTCTCTGCCCGCTCGACTGAAACTTTGAGGGATTGCCGCGTATTGGCGATTTGCTCGTCCAGCTCATCTTGCGAAAACCCGTGCTCAATAGCGCGGCGAAGCTCCTGTTCGCCGGCGGCCAAAGCTTGGCTCCACATTTCGGGTTGAGCGCTCAGAGAAACCGCTGAAATACGAACGGCGTCATAGGCGGTCGATGAACTGGCCCCTGCGGAGATAAACGGAGAATCCGTTGTTTGCGCGATTTTTGCCAAACGGCGTGAGAGGATACGATTTCCCAAGGCTTCAATATAGAAATCCCGCCGGTTCGCTTTGGTATCGCCCCGAAGATCCGGCGACGCCATCACGTTAATTGACACAGAGGTCTGAATTTCAGGATCTGCGTAATAGACTGCTTCGGCGTCGCGAGCGCCAATCACACCGATTTCATTTGGCTTGGCCGGCTCACCGACCGGCGTCCAATCAGAAAAATACTTTGCGATTCGTTCGGAGGCCTGTCCGGTTTCAAAATCACCGACCAGAACGATAAACGTGTTTTCCGGGCGATAATAACCTTCGTAGAAATTGCGGAATTGTTCCGGCGTTACGGATTTAATCGTCTCTTCCGTTCCGATGGGCAGGCGCTCGGGAAGGCCCGTTCCCTCGAAAAAATATGTCAGCCGCGCAATAGAAGCATGATAAGCCGGGCTCGTACGGGCGCGCTTCTCTGCCAATATCACCCCGCGCTCTTTTTCAATCGCTTCAGGGGCCAAAAGCAGGTTTGACGCCGTTTCCCGCATAATAAAAAGCCCTTCATCGAGGATTTCGTCGCTGACTTCAGGCAATTCCAATTGATAAATCGTTTCCGTAAAATCAGTGGACGCATTGGTATCCGGGCCGAAAGCCAATCCGAATTTCTCCAAACGGGGAATCATTTCGCCTTCAGAAATGTTTTTTGAGCCGTTAAACGCCATATGTTCCAAGAAATGGGCGATGCCCCGTTGATCATCGGCTTCATTAATTGACCCCGTATCAATCCTCATGAGCAAAGAAGCTGTTTTGGACGGCGTACTGTTTTCCATGACGGCAAAGCGCAGGCCATTTTCCAACCGGCCGTATTCAACAAGAGCCTCAACATCTAAGTCGCTGTTTTCATGCGGAAAATAACTTTTGCTCTTTGATTTACAACCGGCCAAAATAAGAGCGAGGAGCACAAATATTGCGAATAAAAACTGCGAATGTCGGCGAGAATCAGTCATGGCTACCCCGGTAAAATCTTGCTCTTGCTTGCAGAATTCTGCCGCGCCGGGCAAGCCGAATTCTCAGACATTTGAAATTTCCGGGAATTGTCAGCTTTCGTTCATGATCCCAATTTTAAGCACTCGGAAACTTAGAATCAAAATGGAAGTTGCGCAGGGGCAAAAGGGGCGATAGAGAGCCGCAAAAGTCTAAAGCGATTTTCCGCAAATATGAGGGTATATGTCGGTCACTCAGATATCTGAGCCACGCGAAATCATCGTGTTTGACTTTGACGGCACAATTACAACTAAAGATACGTTCGCGCTGTTTTTACGTTACTATGCGGGTATTTTCGGCTGGGTGATCAAGATCATCACCCTGCTGCCCGTATTTATTGCCTATATTCTCAGAATTATTGACCGAAATGAGGTCAAGAAACATGTAATTCGACGCTTTTTCGGCAATCAACCCGTTGAACGGGTCACCTCCAAAGCGGAATCATTCGCCAGGGATGTGATTCCGGGCTTGATTCGACCCCAGGCTCAGAAGGCCTTGGATGAGCGAAAAAAGACCCCTGAGTCTTTATATATATGCAGTGCATCAATTACGCCTTACCTGGAAGCCTGGGGTAAGACGCAAAATATCCACAATATTTTAGCCACCGAGCTGGAGCATGACGGAACCGTCTGCACCGGGAGAATAAAGGGGTGGAATATATGGGGTGAAGGTAAAGTCAGGCGGATATTGGCGGAGTTTGCGCCCGATACCGTGAAAATTAAAGAAGCCTTTGGCGACAGTAGAGGAGATCAAGAAATGTTACACGCCGCAGAAGTGTCTCATTGGCGACCATTTCGCCTATCTGCAGATGAATGATTGAATTTCCTTGCATATAGATTAAAGAGGAACTAACGCCTAGCCAAGCCATTAAAGTTTGGTTAAGGTGCAGCCTAACTGTGCCTAGCAGTTGATTGTTATAAATAAGAGTTTGGGGGTTTTCGAAATGAAACGTACTCTATTACTGGCCACAAGTGCCGTGGTGCTAACCGCACCGACCATCGCCCAGGAGTTACCACCAGGTGACCCGCGTCCGGGTGAATGTTTTGCCCGGGTAATTGTCCCGGCAACCTATAATACTACGACCGAACAGATTGTGATCCGTCCGGCATCCGAAGAAATCAAGAAAATTCCGGCCCGTTATGAGACGGTTACGGAACGTGTTCTTGTACAGGAAGAAAGCTACGAGCTGGTTCCTGTCGGTACAGGCGGATACAGCTATCCTCCAACCGTATCATTCGGTGGTGTAACATACAGCATCTCATCTGACGGATCCGTCAGAACCCGTTCAGCCGGAAGCGCCGGCGCAGCGGGAACAGTTATCGGCCGTGTTGACGGTGCGGGTAACGTAATCGGATCAGATGGTTCAATGCTTGCCAGAAGCGCGGTTCGCGTAACATCTACCGGCAGCCGGACAGGTGCTTTGTCTCCGACTTTCAGAACAGTCACTGAAACTGTTGTTGTTCAGGAAGCGTCTACCGAATTGGTAACAATCCCTGCGACTTACGAAACTGTTTCCGAAACAGTTGTCGTTAAGCCTGAAACAGTCGACTATGTTACTGTTCCTGCAGAGTACGAAACGTACAGCGAAACTGTTGTTGTTCAGGAAGCATCAACCGAACTCGTAACCATCCCCCCGGTATACGAGACGGTTACCGAGACTGTTGTTGTTAAAGATGCAACAACCGAACTCGTAACAATCCCTGCAGAATACGGCACTGTAACTGAAACCGTTGTTGTCCAGCCGCAGAGTGTCGATTACGTCACTGTGCCACCGACATATGAGACGGTTACCGAAACTGTTGTTGCTCAAGAAGCTACAACAGAGCTTGTCACAATCCCGGCGACTTACGAAACAGTCACCGAAACAATGGTTGTTCAGGACGCAACATCCGAGCTGGTCACTATTCCGGCTACGTTTGAGACAGTCACAGAGACCGTTGTTGTCCAAGATGCCTCTACGGAGCTTGTGACTATTCCGGCAACATTCGAAACAGTCACAGAGACTGTTGTTGTTCAGCCTCAATCAGTTGAGTACGTCACCGTACCGCCTGTCTATGAAACTGTTCAGGAAGCTGTTGTTGTTCAGGAAGCTTCTACAGAGCTGGTAACCATCCCGGCGACTTACGAAACTGTTTCTGAAACAGTTGTCGTTCAAGCGGCTTCAACTGAGCTGGTTACTATTCCGGCTGAGTACGGAACCGTGACAGAAACAGTGGTTGTTCAAGACGCCTCTTCAGA
>CALJNJ010000208.1 GCA_937981945.1 uncultured Caulobacterales bacterium
TGTAAGTTCCTGCGCGAGCAGGGCCTGGAAATTGAATATGTGCGCAAGGTCCATGAAGGCCGCCCGCATATTGTCGACCAGATGAAAAACGAAGACATCGTGCTGGTGTTCAACACCACATCGGGTAAGCAATCTTTGCAGGATAGCTTCTCGCTTCGGCGTACAGCTCTGACCCAGCGTATCCCATATTTCACAACGGCAGCGGCCGCGAGTGCCTGTGTTGAAGCCATCAAGTCTTTGTCGAAAACGGACTATGAGGTGGAAAGCCTACAGTCTTTGGCGGGGTAAGAAACGGTAGGAACACTAGTCGTTTTTGTAGACATATTTTCCAACGAACCCAAGTTCGTTCAACATTTCTCGAATATCCGTTTCCGAATGATCAACGGCCTTCAACGGGACGATAATTTTTGTCGGAATCCAAACAATTAATTGCCGGGCAAGCTTAAACCATGGATTCCCTGAATCCGGCAAACTTTGAACTTTATGAATCTCAAGATGGTTGCCTTCGCGCTTTACACCTGCCAATTCATGACGCCTTATTTTGCGAGGTAGCCACATATTCCACCCCCTTATCGCGTCTCCATCAATGGCGAGCGCCGGAACACCGATTACGATTTTAAAAAATGTGATCAAAATTTCGGCGCTCAGAATCAAAAACAAAATTCCAAACACAATAACAAATCCTTGTGGGGAATCTTTTGGGCTATTCGTCAAAAGTTGGCGAAGGGGTTCAAAATTGAGCGCGGCTATAGGGGTTGCAGCGAAAATACCCCAGAGAGGCAAGTATCGCAAAATTACCGATAGGCCACTTGTATAGCGAACTTTGAAAACGGCATTTTGATCCATAGCGACCCTCTTTATCCAAGGTCTACACAAAAATCCGTTAATGTTCCGTGAGTGAATTAAGCCGCCTGCAATGTCAGCTCAAAGCTTGTACCTTGCGCGTCTGAACTCACAAGGCTGATATTACCACCCTGCGCTTCGGCGAGTTCTTTTGAAATGGTCAGCCCGAGGCCCGTTCGGCCACGGCCGCCGCCGGAAGTAAAAGGCGTAAAGATGGTTTCCCGAACCTTTTCAGGAAGGCCCGGCCCGTTATCCGACAATGTCGCATAAATTTTGCTGCCGCCATTACGGGCTTCTGCCGTCACAACCGCGCCGTCTTGGTCTTTTAGGGCCTGCGCTGCGTTGCGGATGAGGTTTTGGAAAATGCGGTAAGTGTGATCCGCATCCGCTTTAGCCGTGAGCTTGGGATCGATATTGTTTTTAAAGCTGACGTTTTGGAAAGCGGTCAAAGTGTCGCCGGCTGCTTCTTCGGCGATTTTCGACAGAGAAAAGCTCTCCAAGTTCAAATCATTTTCGTTCTCGGCGCTGTAGTCGAGCACGCCTGTGGCGATCCTGACGCCGCGATCAACAGCGCGAACCAGTCGCTCCCCCATTTTCGCCACGCGTTCGTCTTTATCCATGGCAAGCCTGTCAGAAACCAATTGGGCCGAGGTTAAAACATTGCGCAAATCATGATTGATTTTCGACACCGCCAAGCCCAAATCAGCCAGGCGCTTGCGCTGCTCCAACGAAGCCTGCACGCCCTCCTGCATCTCCGTGAAGGACCGGGAGAGGTCTCCAATTTCATCTTTACGATGATGGGTGCGTTTCGTTTTCAGCGGCGCGGCCGGGTCGTCCTGAAACTCTGACACGTCATCGGATAAGCATTGCAACGGCTTCACGATTAAAAACCGCAGAACGCTATAAAGCAAAATTCCGGTCATAAAGGCGATCAAAATCGAAAGCCCCAAAATATTGTGGCAATATCCCTCCATGGCTTTTTGCAATGACGCCTTCGGCACGAGATATTCCAGAGTTTCAAAATCACCGGGCGGCGGCGGCGCCAATACTCGAAAATAGCCCTCTTTGTCCCCAAAGGCCGCAAGGGTTGCCCCGAGCTGAATCCCGCTTTGGTTTTTTCGTAAATCTATAATTTCGAAATCTGTCGTGTCAGGCGGCGTCCCTAACACTAATTGGCTGCGGCCCATAGACTCTGTCGTAACCACGGAAATATCCGTATCTTCCATAAAAGTATTGGCGAGCATTTTGCGATCATAAGTTTCGGGCGCCGCATTGAGCGCGAGCGCAATATGCCCCGCACTGGTCGCCCGTTCCTGAAGCCAGTCTTTTCGAAAGCTGGAAGCGGACGGGAAAAAAATCACAGCTTCTGCCAATAAGACAAACAGAATTGTCAAAATCAGTAATTTGCCCGACAGCCGGGATATAAAACTTTTCAGCATCACTATTGTCTAAACCGGTTTTCCTTCAGCTCGAAACATTATCACAAAATATCCCTAGGCGTAAATCACAACTTGCCCTACTGAAGCGGCTATGAATCCAATCCCTGAAATTGACGAGCTCAACGCCTTTTTCAAAAAGGCCTTTAAGGTGGCCGGCGCCGACGCGCCTTATGTGACTGAATTTAAAGACGGCCGAGCGGTCATTCGTCTGGATGTGGCGCCGTTTATGCTGCGCCCCGGCGGCTTTATCTCAGGACCCACTCAAATGGGCTTAGCTGATCACGCAGCCTATGTGGCGATATTTTCCAAGATTGGCATCACGCCAATGGCACTGACATCCAACCTGAACATCAATTTTCTCAGGCCCTGCACAGGTGATTTTTTGACGGCAGAGGCCGACATCGTAAAAATCGGGCAATCCCTGGCGGTTATCAATGTCAATATTCGCGGCGGAAGCTCGCCAAAAATATCAAGTCAATCCGTGGTCACTTACGCCTTGCCGAAAAACTAATTTCGCGCCTATAGTTGAAGCCGCAATGTGGAGCTGCTTATGAAACCTCAAATTCAAACCGCAGGACTATGCCTCGCCGCCTTGGCGTTAGCAGGCTGTAGCCTTGAATCTGATCCGGATTCTTTAACCGTCAGCGCTGATGTTACCATGATGGTTCCAGCAGATACTGCCGAGCTTACTATCGAGATTAGCGGGACCGCAACCACCCGCAAAGAAGCCATGGAAACAATTGCCAAAGAACACAATCTCATCAAAGCAGAATTGCCTCAACTAGACGGCATAACCGATATTACCTTTGAAGCGGATGAACTTATTATTCGCAGGGTTCCTTCCGATGATTGTTATAGAAAACTTTTTGAGAGTATACCGGAATTTACCTACATGGAGGCTTTCAACGACTATTTTCAACTCTGTGAAAACACTGACTTCTCAGCCTATGTCGAAATGATGGTGTCCGTGCAGCCGGCAGAAATGGTCGGGGATGTCATCGCCTATGCCACGTTATCAGATGTAACAAACATTGAATTGGATGGTTTTAGTATTACCAACATGGAGGCCGCACGAAGCAACGCCAAAGCCGAGGCTGCCGGCAAAATTCGGGCTGTTGCTGAGAATGTCGCTGACAAAACAGGTGTAACCCTTGGCCGTATCACCAAGCTATCATTTCGAGGCGCCACGCATTTCAGCACTGATAGTATATATAGTATAGATGACTATGGTGAAATCATTGTGACCGGCAGCCGTGTGATGGGGCGCCGAGATACTGTCACACTTAATATCGACCCTAAAATGATGCCCATTGAAGAACGGGTCATCGCAACGTTCGAAATTTCAGATTAACACCAAAAATAATTGATCCAATTTTCACTGTCATTACGTAACAAAAGCGATGGGGCGCCCCGCTAACAAAAATGATCTGCGCCTCAAGAAAGCTCTTATGATCTGGCG
>CALJNJ010000209.1 GCA_937981945.1 uncultured Caulobacterales bacterium
ACGCCCTGCGCCACAATGGCAGCCACACGCTCGGCTTCCGCCAACAGCGCCGGATATCCGGCCGCTAATTTTTCGGAGCGGCGGCGTAAATTTGTCAGGCTTTCGGTTTGGACGGGCACTTATGCAATTGAGTCCTTCAGATTGGCCAATACGTCTTCCATAGTGACTCCGTCAGCGCGGGCGGCAAACGTAAGCGCCATACGATGCTGAAGTACCGGCTTCGCCAGAGCGAGCACATCATCAACCGACGGTGAGAGCCGGCCATCCAGCAAGGCTCTGGCCCGTGAGGCCAGCATTAAAGATTGACCGGCGCGAGGTCCCGGACCCCAAGCGATTTGGCTCTTAATAGAATCCAGTGACGATTGATCGGGACGGGCATTGCGGACCAAGTTCAAAATGGCCTCCACGACATTTTCGCCGATCGGGAGCTCTCTGACTAAACTTTGCATGTCGCTCAGCGCTTTGGGTGTCAGGACTTTGGTGGCTTTGGCCTGTTTGGCACCGGTGGTTGCTAACAGGATTTCCCGTTCCGTTTCATGGTCCGGGAAGTCCACATCGATTTGCATTAAAAAACGATCAAGCTGGGCTTCGGGGAGGGGATAAGTTCCTTCTTGCTCAATGGGGTTTTGGGTCGCCAAAACATGGAAAGGTTTCGGCAGTTCATAATGTTGCCCGGCAACCGTAACCGATCCTTCCTGCATGGCTTGCAAAAGCGCAGATTGAGTTCGCGGGCTGGCGCGGTTGATTTCATCGGCCATGAGAAGCTGACAAAAGACCGGGCCTTCAATGAACCGGAAGCTGCGCTTGCCCTTGCCGCTTTCTTCCAAAACTTCCGAGCCGATAATATCGGCCGGCATCAAATCCGGCGTAAATTGCACACGATTGTCATCCAGTCCCAAAACGGTTCCCAGAGTTTCGACCAATAAAGTTTTCGCCAGGCCGGGGACACCGACCAATAAAGCATGCCCGCCGGATAGAATTGAGGCCAAGGCCAGATCGATAACATTATCCTGCCCCAAAATGATTGTCTGAATTCCGGAGCGTGCTTTGGCGAGTTTATCGCCTGCGGCAACTGCTTTTTTCTCGAGCGCCGCTGATAAGGATTGTGTCATAATAACTCTATTGTCTGAAAGATGCCTGTATTAGGGCGGTGACTACTGGAATAAACAGTAAAAATCGATAAGAAAATGTCTATGGCTGATTCATTAAAAAGCAGCAATTCGGGCTTTGATCTGGCTAACATCATCAAAGCGGCGAAATCACAGGGTGACGGCACGGGCGAACGCCCCGTGGACAAATGGAATCCTGCCTATTGCGGCGAGATGGATATGGTCATTCGCGCTAACGGATCCTGGTGGCATGAGGGCACGCGTATCACCCGCGAACCTTTGGTCAAATTATTTGCGTCCATCTTGCGCAAAGACGAAGACGGCGAGACTTATCTGGTCACGCCGGTCGAAAAAATTAAAATAAAAGTCGAGAAAGGTCATTTTACGGCGATCCGCGTTGATGCCAAAGGCGAGGGTGATGACCGACGGCTATATTTCACGACCAATCTGGACGAAATCGTTGAAGCAGGGCCCGCAAGGCCTATTCGCGTCGAGATCGATGAAGTGAGCGGCGAACCAACGCCCTATGTAACCATTCGCGGCCGATTGGAGGCCTTGATGACGCGCCCCGTTTTTTATGAATTGGTCGAATTGGGAGAGGCGGACGGAGATGAGCTCTTTGTGTCATCAGCCGGCGAACGCTTTTTGATCGGCCGGTTATAATGGATCCCCTAATTGAAAAAATTACCTCGGCGCTCCTGCCTGTCGAGATATCCGATAACAGTGACGCTGTTAATCGCGACGGGCAAAGACGGGCGGCGGTTTTAATGCCGCTCGTATATAGAGACGATTGGCAGGTTATTCTGACCCAGCGTCCGGAAACCATGCCGAGCCACGCCGGGCAAATCAGTTTTCCCGGCGGGAAAATTGAACCCGGCGAAACGGCGCTGGAAGCGGCTTACCGGGAAACATTAGAGGAAATCGGGCTGAGGAATCATCACATTGAGCCCATTGGCCGCTTGCCGTCTTTTGATGCGGTCTCTCAATATCGGGTCACGCCGTTTGTCGGCATTATATCGCCGGACGCTGAGATTATTCCCGATCCCGGTGAAGTCGCTGACGTCTTTGAAATCCCCATGTCTTTTTTGATGGACCCGGATAACCATGTGCCGCGGGATGTTTTTTTTGACGGCCGTGAGCACCGGCTTTACGACATGCCTTATGATGAACCGGGCGGAGTTCACCGCAATTTATGGGGCATGACAGCCATGATGATTTACCGGGTCTACCAACGGAGCTTCACCCATGAAGCTTAACCGAAAACAGCTGGATCAAATATTGGACCGTGGCGCGACGCGTATTCTGGGCGCCTTACCCGAGGGCTCGACCCGGTTTGTCGGGGGCTGCGTTCGCAACATTATCATGAACGAGCCGGTCGGCGATATTGATCTGGCGACACAATTGGAACCTTTTGAGGTCAATAAAATCCTCAACAATGCCGGTATAAAAACGGTTCCGACCGGTATCGATCACGGAACCATCACGGCGGTAGTCCATAAAATCCCATACGAAATCACCTCGCTGCGTAAAGATGTGGAAACAGACGGGCGGCGAGCGGTTATCGCTTTTACAAAGGATTGGGGGGAGGATGCGCAGCGCCGGGACTTTACCGTGAACGCGCTTTATGCTGATGCATTGGGAAATATATTTGACCCGAGCGGGGAAGGCTTGGACCACATCAAGACCCGCAAATTTGTCTTTGTCGGTGATGCAGATGCAAGGGTGCGTGAAGATTATTTGCGGATTTTGCGATATTTCAGATTTATCGCTTGGTATGGCGGAGACAATAAAATTGAGGCGCGGGCGCTGAAAGCTTGCCGTGAAAACCGCGCCGGGCTGAAGTCATTATCGTCAGAGCGTATTTGGTCGGAGCTCAAAAAGCTTTTATCGGCCCCGGATCCGTCGCGCGCCGTTCGCATTATGCTGACCAATGATATTCTCAATCTTATCTTGCCCGAAGCCTCCAATGCTGAAGGCCTGTCTCTAATGATATCGCTTGAGCGCCGCGAAGGGTTGACGCCCGATCCGCTTCTGCGCCTGATGTCTATGGCCGCTCGTGATGAATTGGCCTTGGCCGGACTGGCAAAACGTCTGAAAATATCAAGCGCAGAAAAATCCAGGCTTTTATCCTGGGCGGGCAATCAAGTGCCTTTCACCCTGAACATGGATGAGCGTAAATTTCTGCAGGGGCTGTATGCGTCCACCCCCGCTACAGCCTATGATCGTTTGATGATTAGGGCGGCAGGCGAAGAAGACCCCATATTGGCCAAAGCCTGGGCCAAAAAGGCCCGGTTTGCGCGAAACTGGGATGTTCCCATATTTCCTCTTCAGGGGCGGGACCTTAAAAAAGCCGGCGTAAAAGACGGGCCTGAAATGGGTAAAATACTCAGGGCCTTAAAAGAGCTCTGGATTCGCAG
>CALJNJ010000210.1 GCA_937981945.1 uncultured Caulobacterales bacterium
GATCTTAACGGCGCCGCCTTTCGGCGTATATTTAATGGCGTTCTCCACCAAATTGGAAACGGCTTGTGACAGCAAGCCGCGATCTGCCAAAATCAGCTGTCCCGAGTCGATCTCTGAGGTGAATGTCAGTCCGGCATCTTCACAGGCCGGTTCGTAAAATTCGGCCATATCATCCAAGACGGTTTTGGGATCGATTTCCTGCAGCATTTCGCGCTGCTCTCCGGCCTCGAGCCGGGCAATCCGCAAGACTTTATCAAATGTACTTAAGAGCTCATCCGCATCTTCCGCCGCTGAAAAAAGCGCATCGGAAGCTTCGGCGTGTTTGAGGTTACCGGCCGTGCTTTCCAGACGGGTTCTCAAACGTGTTAGCGGTGAGCGCAGATCATGGGCGATAGAATCGCCGGCGTAACGCATGGCTTTCATCAAGCGGGCAATATGATCGAGCATGGCATTCAAATGTTCAGCCAGAAGGTCCAGCTCATCTTCGCTGTAATTGCGCGGCGCGCGGCGATCCAATTGACCGGCGCGGACATCGGTCGCCAAACGATTAAACGCATCTATCCGCCGGGTGAACCGGCGCGAGACAAACAAGCTGGATAAAAGGCCCAGGGACAGGGCGATCAAAGACGAGGTCAGCATGGCGTTTTTGACCCGGTCTCCTGTTCGGCTGATTGCTTCCACATCCCGGCCGATGGTCAGGCGGGCAATGGGACGTCCGTCTGAATTGACCAGAAAACCGGACAGGGCTTTGACGCGCCGGTCCTGCAAGTCATCAATTTCATTTTCCCGAATGTTATAGACGAAATCTTTTTTGACGAAGGCTTTGACCGGGTCGCCTTTGATGGGCTCATAATCGGCCAATTTTTTATCGGACGGACGGCTGCCCAAATTCCCAACCTGCACGATATCATCGCTCATATGATACATTACATCATTGGACCCGGACGAGCGCAGCATGACTTCGCGGGCGACGTGATCAATACCACCCAAATGGTTCTCACCATATCCTGTATAGATGTTTTGAAGCTCGTTGACCTCTGCTTCCAAAACGCCGTCAACCCGTCTCAGCTCAGAGGAAATGGTCGCGTAATAAACGTAACCAAGACTAATAAACAACGACACAACAAAAAGCACAGCCCCCAAGAGGCTGAGCCTGAAAAGTGTATTTCTGAAAAGCTTTGAGACCGCTTTTAGCATGGGGTAATGCTAAGCGCCGAGGGCTATACCTGCAAGCGGTAACCGGCACCTCTGACGGTGTGAAGCATAGGAAATTCAAAATCCTTATCGATCTTTCCGCGCAGGCGCGAAATGTGCACATCGATAACATTTGTTTGGGGGTCAAAGTGATAATCCCAAACTTTTTCCAAAAGCATGGTCCGGGTCACAACCTGTCCGGCATTGCGCATCAAACATTCCAGCAATCTGAATTCGCGCGGCTGCAAGAGAATGTTTTGATCATCTCTGCGAACGGTTCGGGCCAATAAATCCATTTCAAGCGTCCCGACTTTCAGCTTGGTAACAGCCGCTGTCGGATCGCTGCGTCTGCCGATAGCTTCGACCCGGGCCAAAAGTTCGGTGAACGCGTAGGGCTTGGCCAGATAGTCATCGCCGCCGGCGCGCAGACCTTCGACTTTTTGGTCCACTTCACCAAGGGCTGACAAGATCAAAACCGGCGTCTTGTCATCATCTGCCCGCAAAGCTTCCAGCAGTTCAAGCCCGCCCATTTTCGGCAACATGCGGTCCAGGATCATGGCGTCATAATCAGCAGCTCGGGCCATTTCCAGCCCCAGGTCTCCGTCAGGTGCCAGATCCACAACGTGACCGGCTTCCATCAAACCTTTGCGAACAAAATCCGCTGCTACTTCATCATCTTCAACCACCAAAATCCGCATGTTTTATCTCCTATTCGAGTTTATAAACGGCTGCGCCCGCGAAATAATCCGACAGAGGCAGAACCGCATAGTTTTCCGTTCCGTTTTCAAGCCTGACCAACATCAGAACTTCGTATTGACCTTCTTCGGCGGCTATCTGAAGTTTCGCGGCCAAATGCCGGACGCTCGGGACCGGTTCCTGCTCAACTTCCAAAATAACCATATTGGCTTTCAGGCCAATCCCGGCGGCCGTACTGCCGGGCGTAATGCTCTCTATGTAAACACCGACCTGATCATAACTCATCCCGATGGATTGGCGGAATGATGACGACAAATCCACAGCGCTGATACCGGTGACCAGCAAATTTGACGATGCGCCCGGCGGCAATGCCGGCGCCGGAGAGCCGCCGCCATAAGACGGTGAAGACGGCGTCCCATATGACGGCGCGACTTGCGCCGACGGCGTATCATAAGTTCCGTCTGCCATGGCGCGGTCAACATCTTCTTTGCTGGGTCTTTCAGCCATTTGAACCGTCACGGTCATGGGCTGCTCATTGCGCTCAATCAGCATGGATACCCGCGCGTCCGGACCTAATTGACCGATGATCCGCGTCGCTTCCACCGCATTGGCGATGGATTGGTTATTGATCTTAAAAATAATGTCGTCGACCTGCAGACCGGCCAAATGTGCGGGGCTGCCCGCAATCACATTATTGACATTGGCACCGCCTTTATTGGCGCCGCCCGAAAACTCGGCTTCCCGAAGACCGACACCCAGCCAACCGCGTCTGACGCGGCCGTCTTTACGGATTGCGTCAATAACTTCTCTGGCAGTTTGATGCGGAATCGAAAACCCGATCCCGACACTTGCGCCGGTCGGCGAGAAAATGGCTGAATTGACGCCGATAACCCGGCCTTGCGGATTAAATAAAGGTCCGCCCGAATTCCCGCGGTTAATGGTGGCGTCGGTTTGAATGTAATCCACATAGGACCCGGACTCGACGCGGTCACGGCCGATCGCCGAGATAATCCCGAGACTGGTCGACTGACCGATACCAAATGGGTTACCGATGGCAATCACCCAGTCA
>CALJNJ010000211.1 GCA_937981945.1 uncultured Caulobacterales bacterium
ATTTCCAACCGGGACATGTTCCCGGCAACAGCAACGATTGAGAGTTTTCAGGATATTGAGCCATTACTGGACCAACCTGTTTTTGACGATGCGTTTAAAACCCATGATAAAGCAGCGTTGAAAGCCAAGAAACTTTATCACCGTTTTGGGCAGATCGCGATCATGATGATTGCGTTTAGCGGGATTTTTACCATCGCTGAGGCCCTGTTATTTCCCAAGCTGTTCAACAATATTATTTTGACATTATTCGCGGCGACAATGGCGTTTTCCGGATTGGCCCTGCAATTTTACATCATGGTCACCCGGCAAAAAGAAAAATGGCTTCTCAACCGCTACGCCACGGAATTCATCCGAAGTCTGAAGTTTCAGAGCTTCGCCTTGGCGGATCAGGCAAGCTCTTCGGATGATTTGAGAAAATTGACCCAAAATTTTGCGGCCAAACGCATGGCTAATCTTGAAAATGATTTAAACGCCGGCCTCTCAATCCTGACCGAATTTTTGCCGGCCAAAGTCCTCACGGGGTCCGAGAAATATTTTACGGAAAAAACAAATCATACGGCTATCGGCAAAACCGCCGGTGAGGCCTACCATGAGCTCAGAACCGTTTATCAAAGAAATTTCGCCCTTAGCGAAATAGAAAAATTTAAAACCCGGCGACGGCTTTTCAATTCGACCCAAGACATGATTTACATGGCCGCAGCCATCTTTGCGCTTCTGGCCTTAGGCGGTAAAATCCTCGCCTATACCGGCACGGTCATCTCAACGGATTGGATCGATTTCACGGCCGTAACCCTATTCATTTTAGGGGCCACGGAAGCCATTATGGACAATGCGCTTTTGGAAGAACAATCCCAAGCCAGGTTTGAACAATATTTGCGGGATTTGGATGTTTCGGACACAGCCGACCAATTGCAGCTCAAAGATTACATCTTGGGCACGGAGCATGTTTGTCTCAGCGAATTAGGTGAGTTCTGCCGGGCCGCCGAACGCATTCGATATCGGTTCTAAGCGCCTCATTTCGACCATTTTTGCTCACCCAAAGATGGGGGTTAACTTTTGGTTAAATTTCCGGTATAGTAATGCCTGATGGCTTTGGGGCGCAAAGTTTAGCCAATACTCTGATTTGATCAGCCGACTGATGCGTTCCTGAAACATGGGGCGCACTATTTTGACTGAAGATAACACCACAAATCCGAGTCCCGCCGGGACAGATAACGACTTGCAGCGGGCGCTGAAATTATGCCGGCGAGCCTTTTGGGGCATTGCCGTCTTTAGCGTCATCATCAATATATTGATGCTGACCGGGCCGCTCTACATGCTTCAGGTTTACGATCGTGTTCTGGCCAGCCAATCCGTACCCACATTGATTGCGCTGAGCTTGTTGATGATCGGGCTCTATGCGTTTTTATGGTTGTTCGAGCATGTGCGCTACAGGATTGCTGCCCGTATCGGAGCGGAACTGGACGCTGAGCTGGGGGAGCGCACATTTCGCGTCTGGTTGGGACAAGGTCTTTACGGTGATGCCGGACAAAAGCAAAAACCTCTAAATGATTTGAACCAATTACGCAGCTTTCTCTCGGGCATGGGCCCGATTGCCATTTTCGATTTACCCTGGATTCCCATTTACATCGCCGTGATCTTCGCCCTGCACTGGGTCTTGGGCGTCATTGCCATTATCGGCACGATCATCATTCTGATCGCGGCGATTTTTAATGAATACTCCACCCGTAAACCGCTGGATGCGTCGAGTCAGCAAAAGCGCGCCGGCATGGACTTCGCGCAAAAAGCCCACCGGAATGCCGATGCCATCAATGCCATGGGCATGGGCGCAGTCATCGGCCGGCGCTGGGGGACCATGAATGATAATTATTCCGAGCGAGCTTTAGTCGCCAGTGACAAAACCGGCAGTTATTCGGCTTTTTCAAAATCATTTCGATTAATGCTGCAATCCGGGATTTTAGGCGTCGGCGCGGCGCTCGCTGTCGTGCAAATCGTGACGCCGGGTACCATGATCGCCGCTTCCATTATTATGGGGCGTGCCCTCGCTCCCGTTCAAATGGCCCTGGGTCAATGGAAGTTTTTCATCCTGGCACGGCAAGCCTATGGCCGGCTTAAAGATTTTTATCATTTATGGCCCGCCCAAGACGAGCATTTACGGCTGACCGATCCTGAAGGGACGCTGCAGGTCGCCGGCATGAGCGCCTCTGCCCCCGGCAAACAAGTGCTTATTCTCAGAGATGTGAACTTTGACCTTAAGCCCGGCGATGCCCTTGGTATTATCGGGCCGTCAGGATCCGGAAAATCAACATTGGCCAAACTTTTGACCGGGCTTTGGATGCCGCGCACCGGAACCGTCAGACTGGACGGTGCGACATTTAATCAATGGAATAAAGATGAGCTGGGTCGCCATATCGGATATCTGCCGCAAAATGTTGAGCTTCTGGACGGCACCATCTCCGAAAATATCTCGCGGTTTTATCCCAATGCTAATTCCAAAGACATCATCACGGCGGCCAAACGGGCCGGCGTCCATGATCTGATTTTAAATCTGCGGGACGGTTATGATTCCGTCCTGGGCAATGGCGAGACGGTCTTATCGGCCGGTCAGGTTCAGCGCATTGGTCTGGCGCGCGCGCTTTACGGTGATCCTGTTCTGGTGGTTCTGGATGAACCTAATTCCAATTTGGATGTTAAAGGCGACCAAGCCCTGACCGCCGCCGTAGCCGATCTTGCCGATCGCGGAAAGACGGTCATTATCATTACCCATCGTCCGAGCGCCTTGTCAGCCGTGGATTTGGTCTTGATGCTCAGTGACGGCCGCCAAATTGCGTTCGGCCCCAAAGACGAAGTTCTGCGGCCTAAACCCCAACCGAAAATCGCCGAAAAGAAAGCGCCTGTCAGGCTGACCCATAATAATCCCGGCAAACCGTTTTCCATGAGTTCGTCATGACTGAGAAAAAAGAATTATCCCTTCGCCCGGCCGATCTTGGCACGGCGCCGACAAAATCCGGCAAAAGATCTTTTGATCGATATTTGACCTATGGCCTTATTGGCGTGCTGGCCCTGGTGGGCGGCGGCGGCGGCTGGGCTTTGACAACGGAAATTGCAGGCGCCGTGATCGCGGCCGGCTCGATTGTGGTCGAAAGCAATCCGAAAACACTACAGCATTTGGACGGCGGGATTGTCGAAGAAATCATGGTTCAAAACGGTGATTTGGTGAACTCCAATGATATTGTTTTGCGGCTGAACCCGACGGATTCCAAAGCTGACCGCAATGTGGCCAACAACCGGCTTTACGCCTCCATGGCGCAAGTTGCCCGGTTACAGGCCGAACGGGATGTCAGGTCCACGATTAAATGGCCTGAGGCCATAAAGGCCCGCGCCGATGATCCGGCCATTAAATCTATTATGCGGGGCCAGGAAAAACTGTTTAATGCCCGCAGAACCGCCCGGTTCGGACAAACCGATCAATTGCGCAACCGTATTACGCAAACCGAGGCTGAAATCCGCGGCGTGCGCGATTTACGGGCTCAGACAATGAGCGAGCTGTCCTCGGTTGAACAGGAATTATCCAACCTGCAATCTCTGGCGGCCAGCGGATATGTCAGCGGTTCCCGGGTTATGGCAGCGGAGCGCCAACAAGCCGGGCTGCGCGGGCGTATCGCCACCTATGATGCGGACATTGCCAGGCTCACCTCGTCCATCAGCGAGATTGAAATTCAAATCAGTCAGGTTCGCCGGGATTCTAACGCTGAGATTCTGACAGAGCTTCGGGAGAATGAAAGCACGATTGCCGATCTGCAAACTCAGCTCACCTCTCTGGATGACAGGGTACAGCGTATCGAGATCAAGGCCCCTGTTACGGGTATTGTTCATGACATGACCGTCACGACTACGGGCGGCGTTGTCATGCCGGGCGAGCCTATTATGCAAATCATTCCCAAGGATGACCGCTTGATTATCGAAGCCATGGTCGCCCCCCAAGATATTGATCAAGTTTACAAAACCCAGACGGCTTCGGTCATTTTGTCAGCCTTTGATCAAAACAAAACACCTCGGCTCACCGGGACGGTGGCTGAGGTTTCTGCCAACACACTTTTAGATGAAGCGTCGGGACTGCCCTATTATTCGACGCGGGTTGAAATTTCGGCGGAAGAACTGGCCAGGCTGGACGGCTTGGTTTTAGTGCCCGGCATGCCGGCGGAGGTTTTTATAAACACCGGCAACCGGACGGTCATCAGCTATTTGACCAAACCCATTACGGACACCATGCGGAGATCTTTTCGCGAAAACTGAATTTATCAAACGGGGCAACATTATGAAAAATTCAATCAGCTTAGCCGCTATTCTCATTTCAGCACTGGCCATGCCGGCGGCCGTAAACGCACAAACCATGGAAGAGGTTCTGGTCAGCGCTTATAATAAAAGTCCGCGGCTGAAAGCTCAAAGATCTCAATTGCGTATTGTCGATGAAACCTATGTACAGGCGCGCTCTGCCGGACGTTTATCGACAAGCATAGACGGGCGGATCGGCGGCACTTATTCCGATAGAGTCAGTACAAATGTTTTGGGCGGAAGTTCCGCCGATTGGAGCGTGACCGACTCAGCGGGGCTGAATGTCACCCAGCCCATCTATCAAGGGGGCCGGGTCTCAGGCCTGAAAGAACAAGCCCGGTCCAATGTTTATGCCGGCCGCGAAGAATTACGCGCCGCCGAACAAAGCGTTTTACTGTCGGCCGCCGAAGCTTGGCTCGATGTGGTTCGGGATGAGGAAATTGCCAAATATAGGCGGCAAAGCGTCATGAAT
>CALJNJ010000212.1 GCA_937981945.1 uncultured Caulobacterales bacterium
CAGGCATATCATAGCCGCCCGGCAACCTTAAGATCATCTCATGAACGCCGGCTTCTTTGGCGGCAGCGATAATTGCGGCCTCCGTGGCGCCCTGATCAAATCTGGAAATGTTTTGCCCGATTGTGCCTGCAAACATGCTGACACTCTGCGGCAGATAGCCCACAAAGCGGCCCAGATCATCTTTTGACCATTGATCAAGCGTGGCGCCGTCAAGTCTGACCGAACCGCCGCGCGGCATCCACAGACCGACCAAAAGCTTGGCCAGAGATGACTTTCCGCTGGCGCTCGGACCGATAACGGCCATGGAGCTGCCGGGCTCCAACGTAAATTGCAGACCGTTCAGGACTGTTTGTTTAACGCCTGGCGGTGTAGCTACCAAACCTTCAACGCTGAGTTTACCCGTCGGTCTGGGCAGATTTGTGCCCGTTTCACGCTCTGCAGCCACTTCGTGGAATTTGCTCAAACGTCTGTAACTTGATTTGGCACTTTTGAATTGCTGCCATTGTCCGATAACACTTTGGACGGGCGCCAAGGCGCGGCCGAGTAATATAGACGCCGCGATCATGGCACCGGGGCTAATGATCTGCTGAAGGGCCAAAGCCGCGCCCAAACCCAAAATGGCGGACTGTAAAATCATACGAAACGCTTTGGAAAATGATAAAGACGCCGCTGCCGTGTCAGAAACTTTCAGGATTTCATTTTGTTCCTGCGCGCTCAGCGTCGCCCATTTATTGACGATACGCGGGCGCATACCCATGGCCAATATAGTTTCGTAATTCTCATGGCCTTGATGGGCGAGGATTTCCTTGCGCGAATTAATATCCGACATGGCTTTTGCGTTTTTACGGATCGCGCGGTCATTCAGAATGGAAATGACAACCAAAACCGCTGCGCCAATAGTCCCCACAACACCCAGAAGCGGATGCAACATAAAAATAATCAAAAGAAAAATGGGCGTCCAAGGGATATCAAAGAATGAGCTTGGCGCTGTTCCTGACAAAAATCTGCGAATAGTCGCCACGTCATTGACCGGCGACGGCATACCTTTGGGAAAGTTGTTTCCGCGCAGAAGCCACAAATTCATGGTTTTCGGCCCGAGCGCCTGCTCCATTTTAAGCCCTGTTCGCGCCAAAACCCGGGAGCGATAGAGATCCAGGAACCCCATCACCACAAAAAGCCCCACCATAAGGACTGAGATCGCAACCAAAGTGGTCATACTGCGGCTGGTCAAAATACGGTCATAGACCTGAAGCATGTAAATTGGACCGGTCAACATCAAAAGGTTGATCAAAAGGCTGAACACGGCAACGCCGGTCAAATCTTTCTTTATCAATTTGCGCGCTCGCGCAATCAGGCCCATGCCCCCGGCCGATTGCTCGGCTGTGCTTAATTCTGCCACCATGTTCACCATTTTTGGTTTTTATTTGTCCCGGAACGTACACGGTTAAAGATAAATATTCGTAAATCCCGAATTGAAACATTCTTAGGAATTCTATCTCTGCGTTAACTATAATCCGTCCCAAATTCCCCGCAAAACGCCCTGAATCGCCACTATTTATGGTTAAGTTTTTCCTAAATCCGCAAATAAACCGGCACGCCGATTGCTCTACTAAACGCCAAGGACGCATCAGACAGGTCAATTGGAGTTATTATAATGGCTGTTTTTACGAAACTATTCGGATCGGGTAACAGTACCTTTAGAGGTCAACCCGGAATTTACGATCAAGTCGACTATGACGGCGCGATCGAAGACTATACATTTACGGCCAACGCCAATGGATCCGTGACGGTATCTCATCCCACATTCGGGACGGACACACTTCATAGTATTGAAGGTTTTTGGTTCATCGGAACAAGCACTTGGTATTCAATGGACGACGCTTTAGCGCTTTCAGCACCGGCGCCGGTAACCCCTGCTCCTGTTACCCCTGCTGAACCTGTTCCTGCTTTCATCGAAGGTACGGACGGCGATGATGACCTGTTTGGCGCCGATATGAACAACGTCTTTTTCTCCGGAAACGGCGATGACTATATTAACGGCAATGGCGGTGAATATAATCAGGTCGATTTCACCGGATCAATTTCAGACTATACCTTCGTCCAAAATACCAATGGAACGATCAGTATTATCCATCCCGAGTTCGGAACGGATACGATTGAAGACATTGACGGTTTCTGGTTTGGCGGAGATGCGCAGTGGTATTCCCTGGCCGACGCCTTGGCAATCGCCGGCTCAACACCTGTGGTCACAGAGCCGCCGGTTGTGGAGCCTCCTGTGGTCGAACCGCCTGTCGTCGAACCTCCTGTGGTAGAACCGCCGGTCGTCGAGCCTCCTGTTGTGGAACCGCCCGTATCCAATGAGCCGTTTCAAGAAGGTACGGCCGGCGACGACGTTATGGTCGGCAGCAATATCAATAACGTCTTCATCGGACTTGAAGGCAATGATGTTATGAACGGCAATGGCGGCGATTATAATCAGGTCGATTATGACGGAAATATCGCTGAATACACATTCTCACAAAATGCTGACGGCAGTGTTTCAGTGTCCCACCCGACATTCGGTACCGATACATTAATCGATATTGACGGTTTGTGGTTTGGCGGCGACGCTCAGTGGTTCTCTATGGCAGATGCATTAGTCATCGCCGGCGGAACTGTTGATCCGGTGGATCCTGTTGACCCGGTGGATCCTGTTGACCCGGTCGATCCTGTTGACCCTGTCACACCAACCGGCCCTTCAGGCGGCACATTTGTCAACGGTGTTCTGACCGGAACCAATGGTGTTGATGCTCTGATTGGCGGAAACGGCGCGACAACGTTCTACGCGGGCATGGGTATCGGTGACACAATCATCGGTAACAGCAATAATGATACGCTGAATGTTGACGGCGGCGTCGAAGAATGGACATTCTTCAACAATGCAGACGGAACGGTTGCCATGCAGCATGCGACTTGGGGCGTGAATACG
>CALJNJ010000213.1 GCA_937981945.1 uncultured Caulobacterales bacterium
AGCGCCGGGCAATGTGAGAACCATTATGACGGCTGTCCGTAAATTACTGTCTTGGCGAACGATTAAGTGGCTGTTTCTGATCGGCCTGATCTTGTTTATATGTTTCGCGCTAATCTTTGCGGTCTATTTTATTCGCGTCACAAAAGATCTGCCGTCCGTTAAAGCCCTGTCGGAATACAGACCTCCGATCATGACCCGCGTCCATGCAGGGGACGGAAAACTCATCGCGGAGTATGCGGAGCAGCACCGCGTATTTGTCCCGATCGAATCTATTCCAAAAGAAATTCAGCATGCGTTTGTCGCGGCTGAGGATCAGCGGTTTTACAGTCATGACGGCTTTGACGAAAAAGGTTTCATCAGAGCCATGGTCGCCAACGTAAAGCACAAGCTAAAAGGCGAACGTCTGGAAGGCGGATCGACCATTACGCAACAAGTGGCCAAGAACTTCTTGGTCGGAAACGACCGAACGATTGCCAGAAAGCTTCGGGAAATTGTGATCGCCACCCGTATTGAAAAAGCTCTGGATAAAGATCACGTCCTTGAGCTCTATCTCAACGAAATTTATTTGGGTGAAAGGTCTTATGGTATTGCGGCCGCCGCCTTAAACTATTTCGGTAAGCCACTGGAAAAATTGACATTATCTGAAATGGCTTATCTGGCTGCGCTCCCGAAAGCTCCGAATAATTACGATTTGGAAGACGACAAAGAAAGAGCCATAAATCGGCGAAATTACGTCCTGAACCGTATGGTCGCGGACGAATATGTGGTGGAGGCCGAAGCCAATGCCGCAAAGGCCGATGATTTGGTCGGTGTCGAGCGCCTGACCGGCGAGGAATATCTGGCCGCTGATTACTTTGTGGAGGAAGCCCGCAAGAAAATCTTCTCCATGTACGGCGAAGAAGAGCTTTATCAGGGCGGTTTGTCCATTCGTTCTACGCTGGATACTAATTTGCAGCTTATCGGTCGCCGCGCCTTGCGTAACGGCCTGGAGGCTTATGATAAGCGGTATGGTTATCGCGGGCCGCTGGGCAAGTTTGAAAATTTCAATGATTGGAAAAATAATCTCGACGCGTTTGAAGTCCCCAGAGATTTGGGCGATTGGCGTCCGGCTTTGGTTCTGGAATCAGACGCCAAATCAGCAAAGCTCGGCTTTTCGATGCTCCGCGATGAAGAAGAGCGCCCGGATAATGGGACTTTAGAGCTCGCCAATATGAAATGGGCGACGCCCGTCGTCAAAGGCAAGCGCGGCAAAGCGCCGGACGCCGTCAATAAAGTCGTCAAAACGGGCGACGTTATTTTGGTATCGCCGGTCCCTAAGTCAGAGAATAAATACGCGCTGCAGCAAATCCCTGAAGTCAATGGCGGATTGATCGCTATGGATCCGCATACCGGCCGTATTCTCAGCCTGGTGGGCGGATATAGTTTTGATCAAAGCCAGTTCAACCGCGCCACCCAGGCCTTAAGACAGCCGGGGTCATCCTTTAAGCCGTTTGTTTATGCGGCGGCGCTCGATAATGAATACACACCGGCGTCGCAGGTTCTGGACGCTCCGTTTGTGATCAAACGTCAGGATATTGATTGCGAGGAAAATGAACAAGGTGTCCTTGAGCTGCGAGGGACCGATGAAGACGGCCAGATTGAAACCGTAGAGGACCAAGAAGCGGCGACGGAAGACGAATGTGAGCGGTTCTACAAGCCCGGCAATTATGCAGAAGGTAAGTTTTATGGTCTGAGCACATTGCGCCTTGGCCTTGAGAAGTCCCGTAATTTGATGACCGTTCGTTTGGCCAATGATATCGGCATGGCGCCGATTATGGAATACGGCAAAAAATTCGCAATTTACGAAGACCCAAAGCCTGAACTGGCTTGGGTGCTGGGCGCCGGCGAAACAACCATGATGCGTTTGGCGACCGCCTATTCAATGCTGATTAACGGCGGGAAGAAAATTGAACCGTTTATTTTGGACCGGGTCCAAGACGGGCAGGGCAAAACCGTCTTTATTGAGAGCGGTGAAAAATGCGAAATTTGTCAGCAGGACGAATGGGAAGGGCAGTCAGCCCCAAATCTGCCGGATGAACGTGAAGTCGTCCTGGATCCTGTTACGGCCTATCAGGTTACATTTATGCTGCAGGGCGTTATCGAAAACGGGACAGGCGTGAGCATTCGGTCACTGGACAGGCCTTTAGGCGGTAAAACCGGAACGACCAATGATTACTTAGACGCTTGGTTTATGGGCTTTTCGCCGGACTTAGTCGCCGGCGTTTATGTGGGGTACGATAATCCTCGTACCCTAAATAACGAAGCAGGGTCCAAAGCCGCGGCGCCGATCTTCAAAGAATTCATGAAAAGCGCCATGAAGGATAAGGCCAAGGTTCCGTTTCGGATCCCGGAAGGTGTCTCATTCTCACCCATTAACCGCGTGACGGGCGAGCCCTCCTATATCGGCGCGCCGGATTATATTTTGGAAGCGTTCAGACCCGGAACCGAGCCAAAAGTAGAGGAAGCCTCTTCGACGATCCGCGTCGGGAGCGGAACAGACTCGTTTATTTTCGGAATAGGGACGACCCCGCCCGAGGAAGAGCCGTCCGAAACGCCTGAAGAACCGTCTGAAGGGGTTGACGGCGACAAGCCGCCTGCGGATAACGCAGACAATGAACCGGCCCCGCCGGAGCCTGAAGAGGAAGAGGACGAACTCGAAGACGGGTTGTACTAAAGATCATGAAAGCTGAGATCGAACAGATTAAGCTGGCCATCGAAAAATCGCTGGGCCTGCTGAGGAGGCGTCTTTGACCCGGAGACGTCTGAAAGGCGCTTAGCCGAGCTGAATGCCCTGACCGAAGACCCGTCTTTTTGGGACGACCCGCAACAGGCCCAAAAGCTGATGCGCGAGCGCAGCCAATTAGAAGACGCATTTAAAAACGTTGAAACCATAGAAACGGACTTGGCTGATGCCATTGAGTTTGCCGAGCTGGCGGAAATGGAAGGCGACGACGAACTTCTGGCTGAGGCTGAAGAGGCCCTGAAAACCCTGCAGAGCAAAACCCGCGATGCGGAGCTCGGAGCGCTATTGTCAGGTGAAGCGGACGGGAATGATTGTTTCGTCGAAATACACCCCGGCGCCGGCGGTACGGAAGCTCAGGACTGGGCGGCTATGCTGCTGCGCATGTACACGCGCTGGGCGAATTCCAGAGGGATGAAGATCGAGGTTCTGGAAGAGCAGGACGGCGATGAAGCCGGGATTAAATCAGCCACAATCAAGATCAAGGGCGACAGCGCTTATGGATGGCTCAAGACCGAGTCCGGTGTCCATCGCC
>CALJNJ010000214.1 GCA_937981945.1 uncultured Caulobacterales bacterium
TATTGCCTATAATGCGGCGTTAAATGCCCGCAAAACGCTGATGGCGGGATTTACGGCCGTACAGGATGTGGGCGGCCCACCTGAGATTTTCGCGCTGCGACGCGCCATCAATGCGGGCAAAATGCCGGGGCCTCATATCAAAGCTTCCGGCTCTGCCGTATCCGTGACCGGTGGTCATGGTGACGCGCACGGATATCGCGAAGACATTTTGGATATTTTTCATTCACCGACCGTTTGTGACGGCGTTGCGGATTGTCGCCGCGCCGTGCGCAAAGCCGTTAAACGGGGCGCTGACGTTATAAAGATCACCGCGACCGGCGGCGTTCTGTCCAATACAAATGCCGGTACCGGTCAGCAATTTTTTGATGATGAATTAGTCGCCATTGTGGAAACCGCCACAAAAATGGGTCGCAAAGTCACGGCCCATGCCCACGGCAAAGACGGTATTGAGGCCGCCCTTAAGGCCGGCGTGTCGTCAATAGAACACGGGACCTATCTGGACACACGCACAACCCAATTATTCAAAAGCAATGATGCGGTTTTAATCCCGACTGTCTTGGCCGGCATGACGGTTGTTGATTGGGCTGAGAACCATAACTTTTTGCCGCCAAATTCCGCCAAGAAGGCCCTCGAAGTCGGCCCGCAAATGCAGGACATGCTTCGCATCGCCTGGGAAAACGGCGTCACAGTCGCTTTCGGTACAGACACAGGGGTTTCGCCTCACGGTGAAAATGCCAGAGAATTTGAATATATGATCGCAGCAGGAATGAGCGAAGCGGAAGCCATAAAAGCCGCGACAGTCGTTGCGGCCGAGCATATCGGAATGGGCGACAAGATCGGAACTCTGGAAGCGGGAAAACACGCCGATATTATTGCCGTCATCGGAAACCCGCTTCAAGATATTGAAGAATTGCTTGATGTTGACTTCGTCATGAAAGGCGGAAAGGTTTACAAGTCGGAATAGCCGGGCCAATCTGCCGGCATGACCCAATTTAAACTTTCGACATTGATCCTTGGCGTATGCCTTATTTTAAATGCTTGCGCCCCCTCCGGCACGACGGAAACAGAAATTGATCCTGAAGCGGTTCTGACAACCGCCGAAGCCATAGACGCGGCGAGTAATGATGATTGGCGCGACCTTGATCCCGCCAATACGCTTTATATGGAAATGGAGACGGGCCGAATTATCATAGAGCTGGCCCCTCAATTTGCGCCCCAACATGTGGAAAACATCAAGACGCTGGTGTCGGAAAACTATTTTGACAATCTTTGGGTCATTCGATCCCATGATAATTATGTGGCCCAATGGGGTGATGCCGACGCCGAAAACCCAAAATCACTCGGCAGCGCAAGAACGAACATTAATCCTGAATGGGAGCGGGACTGGCCTGAAACTTTACCGGTCAGCATTTTAAAAGACGGTGATGTCTACCAAGATCAAGCCGGCTATGCCTACGGGTTCCCGGTCGCCGGAAATCAATCCAAAAATAAAATCGGTATGGCTCATTGCTACGGCATGGTTGGTGTCAGCCGCGGCAATGAAATTGATAGCGGCAATGGCTCGGGCCTATATGCCGTGACCGGTCATTCCCCCAGACATTTGGATCGTAACGTCACTTTGGTGGGGCGCATTTGGCTTGGCATAGAACATTTATCGTCATTGCCCCGCGGCACGGAATCTCTGGGATTTTACACAACGCCCGAAGAATATTCACCTGTAAAATCAATTCGCCTGGCAGCGGATTTACCCGAAAGCGAGCGGACTCATTTACAAATTATGCGGACGGATACAAAAGTATTTAAGGATTACTTAGATGCACGGCGCTACCGTAAAGAAGACTGGTTTGTTGACCCTGCCGGGCGTCTGTCCCTTTGCAATGTGCCTATGCCCACCAGGATGCGGCCTTAGGCAAACAATCCGCCGTCCAGCAGACTTGCAACATCATACCAGGCCGCTTCACCTTGGAACCAAAATCCGTCAACGCCTTCAAGCGTATCCGTTGACCCGTCCGGTTTGAACACGCTGATTGTACCGTCGGCATTTTGGGAAAATCCGTAATCACCGGACGCGCCGGAGTAATTCACCTGATCATAATCATCACCGAGGAGGATCACATCATCTCCGCCGGAACCTATCACCACGTCGCGGCCCCCTTGACCGTCAATAATGTCGCTGCCTTCCGTCCCGAAGAGCTGATCATCACCGGCGGTTCCGTCAATGGCCGCACCCGGATTTGCGGCCGTTAAAGCGTCAGCGCCAAACCACGCAGCTTCGCCTTGAAACCAAAACCCGTCAACGCCCTCCAATATGTCCGCGGATCCGTCAGGTTTCAGCACTGATATCGTGCCGTCCGCATTTCGGGAAAACGTATAGTCCGAAGACCGGCCTGCATAATTCACCTGATCATACCCATCGCCCAAATTGATCACGTCGCTGCCGCCGGATCCGAGCACGATATCTTGACCGCCCAATCCGTCAATCACATCATCTCCTTCGGTCCCCTGAAGTTGATCGTCGCCATTTGTTCCGATGATCGGGCCCGTATTTCCCGTTCCCGCCAAATCATCCGCAGCATACCAAGCCGCTTCGCCAATAAACCAAAATCCGTCGACGCCCTCTAATGTGTCCTGAGACCCGTCGGGTTTAAAAACCGTGAGCGTGCCGTCAGCGTTACGGATAAACGTGTAGTCGGAGGAGCGGCCCGCATAATTTACCTGATCATATTGATCGCCCAAAATAATCTGATCATTGCCCCCTGACCCCGTCACAACATCTTGCCCGCCAAGACCGTCAATGATGTTATCGGCAAATGTGCCTTCCAGAAGATCATCGCCATTAGTCCCGAATAATTCGCCGTTATTTGGCGGCGGTGTCGTGCCGCCTCCCAATTCCAAAACAATATTTTCGCCCAAACGCTCACCAAGCTCCCCGTAACCCGGCGTCGTAAAATGAATACCATCCGTGTATATCGGCAGATCGTCGGTTTCCACACCAATGAAAATATTCGGATCGTTTAAAGCAATTTGAAGCTGGGCTTCGCGGATAAGATCAAAAGCATTCGCTTGTCCCGGCGCCAATTCGAACGGGATTTCAAACTCCCCCATCTCAACGATGAAAATCGGTAAGTCCTGTCCGAACTCCGCGCGGAAATAGTTGAAAATTTGCAATGTCGCTTCGATAAAATTGGCTGTCCGACCTTCAGCGTCTCCGCCGTAAAAAATAGAATAAGCATCGCTTTCACCTTGGGCCCATATCAAACCGTCAAGGTCAGCGCCCGCAGCCAAACTGTTTCGAATATCCTGAACGGAATCGAGCAAAACTTGCCCCGGTCTGTTCTCGGCAATATTCCACCAAAACAAACCGCGATCCGTTGTTTCTTCATAGGCAGAAGACGCCGGAATAGCCGCATTGATGATTTCCGTATTAAAACCGGTGAGCTGTGTTATTCGATTGTCGAGTGTTTCATTGCCCTGGGGCAGATCCGTTCGATCGTCCAAATACCAAAACATATTGCCGGCATTTGATTGCCCGGCGATGGCGAAAAAATCTACGTCCTGCGCCGTTAAATTCCCGGGTTCGGGCGGATTGGACTGCGCTAAAGCATCTTCCATGGAATACCAGCGCTGTTCGCCTTGAAACCACAATCCTTCAATGCTTGAAAGCGTATCCGTTCCGAACTGCGGGTGAGACACGGTAATACTGCCATCGGCGTTTACGGTGAAGCCATAGTCAGAAAGACTGCCCGCATAGTCGACCTGATCATACTCAGCCGCCGTCCCTCGGTAATTTTGATTGCCTTGCTGATTGATAAAAACGGCCATGATCTCTCCAATATCTCTATTAAAGATATCAGCAAGAATCGTGCCGTTATGGTAACTCAAAGGTTAATTTTGGACCTAAGGCTCTCGTCCGAAGTCAGGTTTGTCCGTGTCCTGACCTGCGTCAACAATGTGTCTTCTGATGTCTCGCGTCTTGGAAAAATGTTCCATCAACGTATCCGCGTCATCCCAGCGAATGGCTCGTTTTAAGGCTGATAAGTCCTCGATAAAACGGTCGACAACTTCCAAAACACCATCTTTATTTTGCATAAAGACATCCCGCCACATTTCCGGGTCCGATGCCGCGATCCGCGTAAAGTCTCTAAAGCCGCCTGCGGAATATTTTACCACGTCATTGCGGGTGACCGTTTCCATATCCATGGCCGTTCCGACCAAAGTATAGGCAATCAAATGAGGTACGTGAGATGTGGTTGCCAAGACGATATCATGCCGCCCCGCGTCCATAAGTGCCACTTGCGACCCCATGGATTCCCATAAGTCGGTCAAGCGCTCCACTTCAGCTTCGTCAACGTTTTCGCCCGGCGTTAAAATGCACCAACGATCTTCGAATAATTCTGCAAATCCTGCGGCCGGTCCGCTGTTCTCCGTTCCGGCAATCGGGTGTCCCGGAATGAAATGGATATCAGAGCGTAAAAACGGCTCGAAGTGACGCACAATATCGAGCTTGATCGAGCCCACATCCGTCAAAACCGCGCCTGTTTTCATCCCCTCAACGACGCTTGCCCCGATTGTTTTCATAACGCCCGGCGGCGTAGCCAATACAATTAAATCGGCCCGCTCCAAATAGTCATTGTAATCTTCAGATACTTCATCAGCGATATCCAGCGTCCTTAAAACACCGCAAGCATCGGACGAAACATCCGCAATATAAATGCGGTCCGCCAAGTTTTTATTTTTAATCGCGCGGGCTATGGACGATCCGATCAAGCCGCCGCCAATAACCAGAACGCTGTAATAAAGAGTCATTTTAACCACCCGACTTTAAGGCACGGGCAAATGCGCCGATTATTTTAGCGTGCGGGTCGGCCGCTTTAATGCTGTGCATGACAGGGCCGGCAGGTTCTAAAAAGCGGTCGATACTGAGTAGTTTATAATCCCCGCTTTCGGCGCGAAGCTTAACTTGCAATCCGGCATCAATAGCACTTTGGATATTTTTTACCGCCAAAAGGCTCATATCGTCATCCCCTGACGGTAGAATATCGGCTGTGGCAACCGCGACAGCTTGCGGCCATTCTTCATCGCCGACGCGCGGCAGTGCCGCCAAAATATGCATGTCTTCCATAGCCCCGCCCGCACAAAGCGAGGTCCACCAATTTTGCATGCCGCCGGGAGCAGGAATGACGGCTACCCCTTCTTCCTCAGCATAGGCCGCGGCCAGCGCTGCACTGGTTGTCGGATAGGACGCTGTCGGCAGAGCCGCGCCAAACCGGTCGCGCACGGTCGACCAATTTTGAAGTGCATCGCCCTCTAAAGAGAGATGCAATCGCATCGGCCCCTG
>CALJNJ010000215.1 GCA_937981945.1 uncultured Caulobacterales bacterium
CGCTTCAATTGTTAAAGGATAATGGGGTTGAGCCCGACGTGGTTTTGTATTTGGAAAACAAATTATCCGTTGCTGACATTAAAGGACTTCTGGCGAAGCTCGGTTTTCAAAGCGCGCGAGAGCTCATGCGCCGGGGCGAGGCTGTCTATAAAGAGCTCGGTTTGAAAAACGAAACCGACGAAGATCTTCTGTTGACGGCCATGGCCAAAAATCCCAAACTGATCGAAAGGCCCATTGTCGTTCGCGGCGAAAAGGCTGTTTTGGGTCGTCCGCCTGAAAATGCAGTAAATTTGCTTTAGTTGCCGCGGCAGAACTGCCGATCACGTCCTAATTCGACTTAATATCCGCAAAAAGCCGGCCAAAGAACCTGTTTGTGCGGACTTTATCCCACGATTGCTGGGGTTTGCGGACTTTTCCCGCCACAATCTCTAATATTGAAAATAGTTTGGATATTAAGGTTTTGTTTTCCTTTTAAAAACCTTTTCTTAAACATCGTATGGTTAACAGTGGACTGTAAACGAATTTGAAAGAGGGAAAAGGAGTCCAAAATGCGATTAGCAGCTTGCGCACTATCCGCCGTATTATTGTCCGGTTGTTCATGGCTCGGATCTGGAGGAAGCTACAGCGACTCCTATGGGTATGGAAACAGTGGCGGCGCCTATAACGGGTGTATGCCCGGTGCCGGCGGTGCTTCATTTGGAAACGCCGGTTATGGCTACACAGGCGGTGCCGGATGCGCACCCGGTGCAGGATATAACGTTGCAAACGCAGGCCAGTATGGCGGCGCTGCAGGTGGTTTACGCGGTCAATACGGCGTTAACGGATACGGTACAGGCCTTCAGGGTCCCGGCGGTGCAGGAATGTACGGCGCAGGTGGCGGCATGTATGGTGCAGGTAACGGTGCAGGCATGTATGGCGCCGGAGCAGGCGGTGCAGGCATGTACGGCGCAGGAGCCGGTGGTGCAGGAATGTATGGCGCAGGCACGGGTATGTACGGTGCCGGTAACGGATTAGGCGGCGTCGGTACGGGCGTTGCAGGTCTCGGCGGCGGTTTAGCCGGTTACGGGGCAGGATATAATGCCGGAACGACCACTCTCAGCAGTGCTGCGCCTTATGGTACGGCTGTTGGCGGTGTTCAGACAATGCCGGGCGGCGGAACGGTTCAAACGATCCAAGGCGCTCCGATTTATGTCCCACAACCTTACCCTGCCTATTATCAAGCCGGCTCATATGGCGGCGGATATAGCTATGGCGGCGGCGGATTTGGCGGTGCAATGCCGTTCGGTCTCGAACTGGGTGTCGGCCAAGACTTTATTCTGGACGGTGATATTTTCCCGGGCGAAGCCGGAAAACCGTTCAACGGCGGACCGGGTCTGGTCTCTGACTTAGCGCCGATCAGCTATAAAGACGCATTTGATAATGCTAAAGGATTTGACGCGACGGCGACATATGACATCAGCCAAAATACAACTCTTCTGGGCCGCGTCGGCTACTCAAGAGCTGACGGTAACCAGGTTCATATCGGAACGGTTGGCGATGGTGTCGTAACAGAAGATCTGTACGCAGAGTTTTCTGATCTCGAGCAATACACAATTGAAGGCGGATTCAGACAATATATGGGCTCACCAAGCGGCATCAGACCTTATGTTGGCGCTACAGCAGGCTTCATCAACACTGAAGACGTCATCCTGACACAAGGATCTGCGACACTAGTCGATCCTACTATCTTCCAGCAAGTCTATGTCGACGGCGGATGGTCTCCGACAGCTTCCGGTGTCATCGGCGCGGAAATGGCCGTCGGTAATCGCGCCGCCATCGGCGTTGAATCAGGCATTCGTTGGTCCGACGACTTGGACACGAACTTTGTGTCTGACGACAGGTTCTCAATTCCGGTTAAATTACGCGGGCGTGTATCGTTCTGATAATTTTAACCAATTTCTGCTAATTCACCCGGCTTCTGGCCGGGTTTTTTGTTGGATCCCGGTCATAAAAATAAAAATGGCCTCGTACTTGCAACGAAGGATTTCGAAATCTGACGTTGAAGGTATTTGTGCCAAAACAAGACAACAGGGATGGATGGAAACATGCGTAATTTGCTATTAGGAGCAGCTGCAATTGCCCTTTCGGGGTGTTCTTGGCTGGGTGGCTCCAAAACTTATGATACTAATTATGGTAGCCAGGACGGCTACTATACGGGCACACAACAAAAAAGTGATGCTTGCTGCGTTGGCGGAAAGCGATTAGCTCGCTGGAACGTTGAAGCAGCTGTCGGACCGGAATACTTCCTGTCCGGTGATGCGATTACAGGCGACCAAACGAATATTATTCCGGGCGTCGAGTCACGTAATGTCAGCATTGACAGTGCGTTTGACGAAGGGCTTCGCTATGAATTGGGCGGGTCATATGCGCTGAGCCCAAATCGCAAAGTTACCTTATTGGGTAATTACGCCAAACATGACGGCAACAACGTCTCTTTGGGTGCGATCGATGGTAGCGCCGTGACAGGTCAATTCTCAGATTATGAGCGTTACGGCGCTGAACTGGGATTACGTCAATATTTTTCACCGACGAAAGCGCCGATTTTCGGTTCTGTAAGACCTTATGTTGAAGGTCGTGTCGGTGCCAATTATGTTGATGACATCGCCTTGAACAATGTTCAGCAAAACGGCGCTGTTTACAATGACGGTACAATTCGCATGTATGAAAGCGGATGGGTTCCGACAGCAGCCGGCTTGGTTGGTGTTGAAGCACCTGTTTTCAATCGCGCGACATTAGGCCTTGAAACAGGCTTGCGTTATACAGGCGTTATGAAGTCAGACACATCTGATCTGAATTCAGGCGTACCGTTTGGCGGCATTAATAACGGCATGGACAGCTTGTCTGTTCCCGTTATGCTTCGCGGCCGTTATCGCTTCTAAGTAAGCGGATCAAAGAATTTAAAGGTCGCCGCCCGGCGGCCTTTTTTTTGAGTTTAAGGCGCTTTGCCTTCTTTTTGATTGTCCTCTGACACGGTCAATTCTCTGTTGATCCACAGATCGATCTCTTGCTCCAGAACGCTCAAGGGGAGGCCGCCCTGCAAAAGGACGGCATCATGAAATTCCCGAATTGAAAATTTGTCGCCGAGCTTTTTTTCGGCCCGCTCGCGCAGTTCAACGATTTTCATTTCACCGATTTTATAGGCCAAGGCTTGCCCGGGCCAGCTGATATACCGCTCGACTTCAGTTTTAATATTGTGCGGTGCTAAAGCTGAATTTTCGAAAAAACACTGCTCGGCTTGCTCGCGGGTCCAGCCTTTCCAGTGCATGCCGGTATCAACGACCAGACGGCAAGC
>CALJNJ010000216.1 GCA_937981945.1 uncultured Caulobacterales bacterium
GCTGGCTGATAAAGGCGTCATTGACTTTGCGGGCGGCTTAGTCGTTCACGCGACGGCCGGTATCTCAGCCTTGGTTTTTGTCGCCATATTAGGCAAGCGCAAAGGTTTCCCCAATGACATGACACCGCCTCACAGACCGGCCATTGTTATGATCGGTGCATCCATGCTTTGGGTCGGCTGGTTTGGGTTTAACGGCGGGTCAGCTTTGGCTGCTGACGGCGCAGCCGGAATGGCGCTATTAGTGACCCATCTTGCGGCCGCCATGGGCACGCTGTCCTGGATCGTCCTGGAAGGCCTGTTTAACAAAAAATCTTCGCTTGTGGGCGCCGCCACCGGCACGATCGCAGGACTTGCAACCGTCACACCGGCGGCCGGCGTTTTGGGACCGGCCGGTGGTCTGCTCATCGGCTTAGCGGGCGGCGTCATCTGTTACTTTGCCGTTAGCCTCATTCGCGTACGCCTTAAGTTTGATGATAGTCTGGACGTCTTCGCCGTGCACGGTGTCGGCGGCATTCTCGGCATTTTACTTTTGCCGTTCTTATCGTCTGCCGCGCTTGGCGGAACCGGCGACGGAAACTTTGGCGTTCAATTGTTCGGGACAGCCGCCGTCGTTGTCTACTCAGCCATCATTACGGCAATTATACTTCTGGTTCTGAAAGCCGTCTTTGGCCTTCGCGTCGACGAAGAAACAGAATTTAACGGGCTCGATCACGCGCTTCACGGTGAAAACGCCTATAACTAGATAAACCTCCCCAAAGGTTGAAAGGGTCTTTGCAGGCAGCTGCAGAGGCCCTTTTTCTTATCTTGACCCAAAAGCGCGGCTCGCTACTCTTTGCGCTATGACTGATATGACACCTGATCAAATTGCCGCTGCCAAAGAAGCAGGAATCATTACGGAAGATCAAGCTCGCAAAATGCTGGGCAAGGATGAAAACGCCTCAGTCATAGGCAATGAAGATGATATGCGGTTTTTGCGCAGCTTTTCCGATGTCTTTATTTCAATCGGACTGGGCCTGTTGGTCTTGGGTATCTCGGCCGCCTTTAAGCTGATTGGCGGCGGAGGCGTTACCTTTTTGGGGGCCGCTGCCATTATGTTTTTGCTGGCAGAATTTTTCGGCCGTAAAAAACGCCAGCATTTACCGACCCTTATTTCGGCTTTGGCCTTTTTATGGTTTGTACAGCTTGGGGCCACCGGATTGGTTCGGGATTTCAATATGGGCGGCGATATTACAGCCGCGCTGATTACTCTGGTCGCCATGATTTTGTTTTACGCCCGTATCAGGCTTCCGTTTTGCATGGCTCTGATCGCTATTTCGGTTCTGTATTTGATTTACGCTGTCCTGCTCAACATCGCGCCTGATTTCATTAAGGCCAATATGGGCTGGGCTCTATTTTTGGGCGGGATCGCCACCGTCGCCATGGCCATGCTTTACGATCTTCGGGATCAGCACCGCACAACCCGCTTCGCGGATAATGCATTTTGGCTACATCTCACAGCAGCGCCGCTTATTATTCACGGCTTGGCCATAGAATTTGTCAGCCTTAAATCAACCAAACTGTTTAATTTGGTTCCCGCCGTATCCCTGGATCAAGGCGATGCCTCCATTATCATGATCATGGTCGGCATTATTGCTGTTTTCGGTCTGGCCATAAACCGCCGGGCCCTATTGGTCTCATCTCTGGGTTATGCAGGGTTTGCCATTGGCTTTTTGATGAAAAATACCGGCCTTGATATCGGCTCTGTTGTGGCGCTGACCTTTGTTATTTTGGGCGCAGCCGTCATGTTCTTAGGCGTCGGTTGGCACAAGGCTCGTAATGGGCTGATCAAAATTCTGCCTGATTGGAAGATCTTTCCGCCGCCATTTGATCCGAATTTCAGGCCCTGATCAGGCGCGCCAAAAAGACGGCGTCAGCACCACTAAGGCCGTGATAATTTCCAAACGCCCGACAATCATTGCCGTCAGCAAGACCCATTTGGCTGAACCCGGCAAGGATTGATAGGTTCCGCTGGGACCGATAATGTCGCCAAGCCCGGGACCCACATTGGCCACCGCGCTCCCGGCCCCTGACCACGCCGTCATAGCATCCAAACCGATCATGGACAGGATCATGGCCGTTGCGGCGAACGTCATAAAAAATAGGAAAAAGTAACTCATGACAGAATAGACAACGGCATCGGACAGCGGCTTTCCGCCATAGCGCATAGGGATGACCGTGTTTGGTCTCGGCATATGAATGAGATAAACTCGAAAGGCTTCAAAGGCGACTTGGTATCTGAATATTTTGACCGAGCAAGCCGTTGATCCGGCGCAGCCGCCAATAAACATAAAGACGAAGAACGACGCCACGGCAAACGGCCCCCAACTATTATAATCCGCGCTGGCATAACCGGTCCCGGTGACGACGGAAATTGTATTAAACGCCGCCAATCTGAAAGCGCGAATTTGCGGTAGGTCTGATGTCATCCAAAGCCCGGCTGAAATCATCAATGTCAGGGTCAAAATGATCAGTAAAAAGGTTCTGACCTGCGGGTCGTATAACGGGGCGTCAAACTTTCCCGAAAACATCAACATATAAATTCCAAAGGGTAGGGCGCCGGCCAGCATGAAAACCATGCAAACAATATCAGCGCCGTTATCCATAAAGCCGCCCATAGACAAATCAGATGTAGAATATCCGCCTGTCGCCAATGTGGTCATGGCGTGGGCAAACGCGTCAAACACACTCATCCCCGTCAAAATATATCCGGCTGCACACATCAGAGTCAGACCCAGATAAGTCCCGCCGATTAAAAGAGCGACTTTGGTTGGGCGCACCAAGATTTTTTCGCTGATATCATTGCTCTCATCTTTGAAGAGCTGCATCCCCCCGACACCGAGCATGGGCAGAATGGCCATTGCGGTGGCGATAATTCCGATACCGCCAATCCACTGCAGAATGGCACGCCACATTAATATGCCTTCGGGAAGATCGTCCAAGCCGGTCAAAATCGTCGATCCTGTTGTGGTTATTCCGGACGTGGCCTCAAAAATGGCATCTGTAAGACTGAGCTTCATAGGATCCATTAAAAACGGAACCGCCGCAAATAGACTGAGGAGAGCCCAGGAAAACGCCGTTAAAACAAAGGCGCCGCGCGCTCTGATCTGCATATTAGGCGTATAGCCGGCCAATGCCATAACGCCGCCGGCCAAGGTCGTGATAATTCCGGACATAGCAAAGGCAGGCCAGCTTCGTTTTTCCATAGCCAGATCCACCAGCATGGGCACAAACATAAAGAGACCGAGGCCGGCCACCATCAGGCCGACAATAAAAAAGACTGGACGTAAATCCGGCATAATCCGGACCTACAATGACGGGCCGGTCATGAAAAGAGAAAAAGGTTCGTAATTTGTCCCTGATTGCGCCCTTGGTTTTTGAGCGCTAACAGGATAACGCATTTCAAAATTGCCAAGAAGAGAATGTCGACCAAGCCCCTTCATAAACTTTA
>CALJNJ010000217.1 GCA_937981945.1 uncultured Caulobacterales bacterium
CGTCCCGTCAAACGGGGCAGCGCCGAAGATGCGGCCTTTATTATGAAAAACGCATCCAAGGTCATTATTGTTCCCGGTTATGGTCTCGCTGTTGCGCAAGCGCAGCACGCTATTCGCGAAATGGTCGACAAGCTGAAAGAAGAAGGTGTGGATGTCGATTATGCCATTCACCCGGTTGCCGGCCGTATGCCGGGTCATATGAATGTCCTTTTGGCCGAAGCTAATGTGCCTTATGATGAGGTGTTTGAGCTTGAAGACATCAATTCCGAATTTGCCAATGCCGATGTTGCTTTTGTCATCGGAGCCAATGATGTGACCAATCCTGCGGCTAAAACCGACCCGCAAAGCCCCATTGCCGGCATGCCGATTTTGGATGTGGACAAGGCTTCGACTGTCCTCTTCGTCAAACGGTCCTTATCGCCGGGTTATGCCGGGATCGACAATGATTTGTTTTATGAGGATAAAACCATGATGTTGTTGTCCGATGCCAAGAAAATGGTCGAGGAAATCATCAAGGCGCTTTAGGGCGCCTTTTTGGTATGAAACGGGTCGTGCAAATATTATGGCTCATCCCGCTTTTATATTTAGCAGGTCTGGCGGCAGTTTTCATGCTGCAACGACAGTTTATGTACATTCCGCCGGCAGGCCCAGTTGAGACTGTTCTGCCCCCTGAAGGCGCATCGAATGTGGAACTTGTAATCGCCGGCGGCGACGAAACATTCGCGTGGTGGTATCCGCCCCGGGACGACGCGCCGGTCATTATATTTTTCCACGGTAACGGATCCGCCGTTTATCAGGCAGGCTTTCTGTATGAGCAGTTTTCCGGGGCCGGTTTCGGATATTTGATCCCTGAATATCCCGGATATTTCGGAACCGCCGGAAACTCCACTGAAGAAACCATCATTTCGGCCGCTGAAGAATCCTATGACTTTTTGATTGAAAACGGGGTCGAGCCTGAAAACATCTATTTATACGGAACATCGCTCGGCGCCGGCGTGGCCTTGCAACTGGCCGCTCGCCGTCCGGTCGGGAAAATAGCTTTGGAAGCCCCGTTTTATTCCATGACAGCCATGACCAAACTGACCATGCCAATTTTCGCGCTTGAACCTTTGGTCAAAGATAAATGGGAAAGCTACCGCGCTTTGGATGAGTTGGACGTGCCTATATTATGGCTTCACGGAACTCGGGATCGCATAATCCCAATGTCAGAAGGTCAGCGTCTGTATGATTTATATGACGGACCAAAGGACAAGTTTGTCATCGACGGCGCAAGCCATGTCAACGTATGGGCCGCCGGCGGCGGGAACCGCATCATTGAGTTTTTCAACGCGCCGGACGATCGCCCATAAGATATCTTGGACCCGTACCTTTGGCAGCGGCTTTGTCGCCGGTATTATACAGCTCGCAGACTTCCAAGGATAAACATCCGCAACCAATACATCCCGATAATTTGTCCCGCAGATCCGTCAAGCCTTGAATTTTGTTGTCGATATGGACGCGAAATTCTCGGCTGATCTTTTCCCAATCCGATTTACTAGGGGTTAGGTCATTTGGGAGCCCGGCCAGTTGTGCTTTGATCTCAGCCAGAGAAAATCCCAGCTTTTGCGCTATAATGATAAAAGAAACCCTGCGGATATCAGAATTGAGAAAGACGCGCTGTCCGCCTGAGTTACGCTCTGAAAAGATCAAACCTTTTTCCTCGTAGAAACGGATAGCCGGAACGGAAATGCCTGTTCTGGCCGCAATTTTCCCAATGGAAAGTCCCATAATATTCTCACAAAAAGCGCTTGACCTCAAGTTAACTGTAGGTCGTACAGCTTATTTGTCAAAGATGCAAATGGAGGCAAAAAACATGACTGTCGCAACACTTGAACATATCAACGTCACCGTCACCAACCCAAAAGCGACCGCCGATTTCCTGTGCAGAATATTTGGGTGGAATATCAGATGGAGCGGACCGTCAAAAAGTGGGGGAACAACGTATCACGTTGGAAACCGCAGTTCGTATTTGGCGGTTTACAGCGGCGGGAAAGCCGAAAATCTGAACCGCTCAACCGGAAATTATTTGAGCGGCCTCAATCATATCGCCGTCGTGGTGGATAATTTGACTATAACCGAGCAAAAAGTGAAATCGGAGGGATTTGAAACCCATAATCATGGCGATTATGAACCCGGTCGTCGTTTCTACTTTCATGATAACGATGGGATCGAATATGAAATCGTCTCTTACGAACAAGGTTTTTGGGAGGCCATGCGCGAAATCGCCGATGCGGGGATCGCCCGAAAATAATTATGACGCGCAGTTGATGCAGCAATCCAAGTCCGGTCGTTTGTGTCCGATGGATTCATCACAGGTCACGCAATAACCGTAATCGCCGCTTTCGATACGATCGAGAGCGGCATTTATTATCCGTTATCTCGCGGCCGTATCGCTAGGCTGTTCCGGCTCTGCTTTTAGTGCCAATAGGCGTTTTCTCACCTTTTCTTCATCTATTTTCATAATTAAACTCTGGCAAACTCAGGATTGTTTGTGCAAACAGGGTCGAACTCAACACGAAGCTTTATGACTGCAACGCCTCTTTCTCTTAAAAATATTTCCAAATCTTTTGCCGGCGTTGACGCGGTCAAAGATGTGTCATTTGATGTACAGCCCGGAGAAATTATCGGGTTTTTAGGACCTAACGGCGCGGGGAAAACCACGACTATTCGTATGGCATTGGGATTGATTAAACCCAATAGCGGCGAAGTCACTTTGTTCGGTCAGCGGCCGGGGCCCCACGCGTTTGGCCGGATCGCATTTTTGCCTGAGGAACGGGGGCTTTATAAAAAGCAGACCGCCCGCGAAACAATCGCTCATATGGCCCGGCTTAACGGTATGAAAGCGAAAGAGGCCTTTCCGCTTGCTGACCGTCTGCTTGACAAATACGGCCTGAGCGAAGCTAAGCGCAAAAAGAACAAAGACATGTCCAAAGGCATGGCCCAGAAGGTACAGCTTCTGGCCGCCATTGCTCATGATCCTGAGTTTTATATTTTGGATGAGCCATTTTCCGGTCTTGACCCGGTCAACCAACAAATTCTTGAAAAAATGGTCAGAGAAATCGCGGATCGTGGCCGAACCATTATTTTCTCGACCCACGTCATGGAGCATGCCGAACGTTTATGCGACCGGATAATCTTGATGTCGGGCGGCCGTAAGGTGTTTGACGGATCAACGGAGCTGGCATTGACCCAAGCGCCGAAGCGCCTCGTGATCGATTCAGAAGATGCCCGGTTAAAAGATGTTTTAACGCCTTTTGCCGCCACGCTCGAAGATCGCCCCGACGGCGCGTTGACCGTATTTCTGAAACCGGAAGCCGAAAGCCATACAATTCTTGAAAAATGCGTCAATATGGGCGTCAAGCTTTCGCGATATGAGCCTAAAAATCCAAGCCTTCACGAAGCCTTTGTTGCTTTGGTTGGGCGTGACGAGGTCGCAAAAATGAAAGAGGACGCCACATGATCCCCAAGGTTGACCTGCGCCGGACCTATTTGATCGCTCGCCGGGATTTTCTCGGATACATCAAAACCTGGGGGTTTTGGTTGTCGTTCTTAATGCCTTTTCTGTTCGGCGGCTTCGGTATTTTACTAAGCCAGATGTCCCTCAATGTGGAACCTGTGCGTTATGAAACGATTTTGGATGAGACCAATTTATACGCCCAAGCCATCTTAGACTCCGAGCGGCAAAAAACCAATGAACGCATGGAGCGCGCTGAAAAACTCGAAGAGCGAATTCCTATGCTCGCCAATCAAGGCCAAAGCCTGGCCAAATCAAAAGTCAATTTTGTCGAGCCGCCGGCGCCGGATTTGGACGGGTTAATGCCCTATCTGAAAGGTGAAAAGCTATTGTCCATCGGGGAGAAGGGCAGCAGGCTCAACGGCGCTGTTCACATCTATGATGATAATGGCGAGCTGAAATTGGACTATTGGTCGTCTAATATCACCAATTCGGACGCTATAAATGTGGTCGAAAAGTATTTCAGCACGAAAGCAAGTGACGATTATTTAGCATCGGGGAATTTAACCGCCGACGGGCTCAAAGCAGCCAAGAAGAACGCACCGAGCGTCGACGCTTTTGATCCGACGAAGAGCACAGTCGAGGGTGAAGGCGATCAATCCGTGTCGGATTTGGATATTATTCCGTTTGTTGTCGCGATCATGGCCAGCGGCATTCTGTGGCTGACCATATTTTCAGGCGCCTATATGTTGTTGACGTCCATGCTGGAGGAGAAGCTTAATAAGCTCCTTGAGATGATGCTGTCGACCACGCGGCTTTCAGAGATAATGTTAGGAAAATTAATCGGCGTTGCGGCGCTGACCATTGCCGCCATGTCGCCCTATATATTATTGAGTTTCGCCGGCGCAGCTTTCATTGCCGTTCAGGGCGGGCCTGAGACGACAGAGGTTATTCGGGACGCGTTTTCCTTAAAACTCTTGGTCTTTTTCCCGGTCTTTTTGGTCCTGGGATATGTCTTTTACGGCGCTCTCTTTATTGCCATGGGGTCTTTGGCCGAGTCCATGCAGGATGCACAAACATTGACAACACCGATCATGTTGCTTTTGACGGGCTGTATTATGGTCGTTCCGATTGCCATAAAGTCTCCGGACTCGCCCATATTGACCTTCGCGGCCTGGTTTCCGCTCAGCGCGCCTTTTGCGGCCATTGCCAGGCTGCCATTGGATCCGCCGTGGTGGGAGCTGAGTCTGTCAGCCTTCTTCTTATTTTTAATGTCCGTTGGCGTTATCTGGCTGGCGGGACGAATTTTCAATTATGGCGTTTTGTCCGGGTCCGGCGTGAAAGGTATAATGGAAGCTTTGAAGCGCGTGGTTTTTCGCCGCGGAACTGCCGGGTGACGCACGGCTCGCATTGAGCTATAACGGGGCGTGAGCGAAGACTTATCATATGAGACACGGCGCGAAATTTTAGACGCCGCTTTGGTTCATGTTCCGTTTGAGGGCTGGACCCGAAAATCCCTTTTAGGAGCGATTGAAACCCTAAAACTACCGAAAGGCTCGGACGAGTTATATTTTCCGGGTGGACCGAGTGAACTGATTAAGTTCTGGTCGGAAGAGGGCGACCGAGCAGCGCTTGAGAAGATTTCAGCCAAAGGTCTCGGGAATATGCGTATCCGCGATAAAATTACGGAATGTGTCTGGATCAGGCTCAATGAAATGCGCGGCCATGAACAATCCGCCAGGCGGGCCGTTTCAAGACTCGCTTTGCCGGACATGGCCGGTCAGGGGCCACAGCAAATTTGGGCTAGCGCCGATATGATCTGGCGCGCTATTGGTGATACGAGCACGGACGGCAATTACTATTCAAAGAGGACGGTTCTGTCGGGGGTGATAGGATCATCCATATTGTCTTGGCTCGCTGATGACAGTGACGACAAGACAAAGGCCAGAGCCTTTTTGGAAGCGCGGATCGAAAATGTCATGCAGTTTGAAACGGCGAAATTCAAATTCCGAAAACAAAGAGAAAACTGGCCGGATCCTGCTGAGCTGATGGGTAAGCTCAGATATGGCCGGCGCCGGCGTCGGCGCCGCTAAACAGATTAGGATTTGCGGCGGTTAATATGGGCCATTTTACGTCCCGGTCGCGCATCTGCTTTTCCGTATATATGTAAGCGAGTATCCGGATCCCCGGCCAATGTCTCCCAATCCGTCATATCTTCGCCCAGTAAATTGGTCATTTCGGTGACATGTGTCGGCATTGTATTGCCGAGCGGCCATCCTGCGATGGCTCTGATATGGAGTTCAAACTGATCCGTGCATCCGGCGTCCATACTGAAATGTCCGGAATTATGAACCCTTGGCGCAATTTCATTGACCAGCAAACTGCCGTCTTCAAGTTCGAAGAATTCGACAGCTAAAACACCGACATAATCCAGAGTCTCCGCGATGGACTGCGCGTAGCTTTGCGCTTGTCCGCTGTCATTGGCCGCCGGGCAGACACTTTGATAGAGAATATGGTTGCGGTGCTCGTTCTCGATCAGCGGGTAGGCTGAGTACTGCCCTGAAGGGCTGCGCGCCCCAACTACCGAGACTTCTCTGACAAAGGGAATGAATTGTTCTGCTATGCAAGGAACGCCGCCCAAGGCTTTAAAGGCCGGCGCGCACATGTCTTCTGAGGAGATTATTTGCTGTCCCTTACCGTCATATCCGAGGCGCCGGGTTTTGAGGACACATTTTCCGCCCAAAACCTTTAAGGCCCGGGATGCATCAAATTCATTGTTCACTTCATAAAACGGCGCAACGGGAACGCCGGCAGTGTTTGAGATAAAGGTTTTTTCCGTCAATCTGTCCTGCGCCACATCCAAGGCTTCGATGGGCGGAAAGATTGGCGCGGCGACAGCCGCTGAAATGGCCGTCTTTGAAGGCACATTTTCAAACTCATAGGTGACCACGTCGACGCTTTTGGCAAAATCCGTAATCGCTTTGAGATCCGTATATTCGGCCACTGTGGTCTGATCACTGACTTGCGATGCCGGGCTGCCGGCTTCAGGCGTAAAGATATGGGTTCGAAGCCCCAGGCGCGCGGCTGCAAGGGACAGCATTCGCCCTAATTGGCCGCCGCCAAGTATGCCTATGGTTGATCCCGGCGGCAGGGCACTGAGTTCGGATCCGGTCATGTCTCTTTTGGATCCGTTCCCACATTGCGGGTTTGGGTTTCGCGCCAATTGGTGAGGGCTTTATCAACGTTCTTGTCGGACAAAGCTAAAATGGACGCCGCGAGCAGGGCAGCGTTCTTGGCCCCCGAATTTCCGATTGCCAATGTCCCGACCGGAACACCGCCCGGCATTTGAGCGATCGACAGAAGGCTGTCCAGGCCTGATAAGGCTTTGCTTTTCACCGGTACGCCCAAAACCGGTAAAGTTGTCATGGAGGCAACCATGCCCGGCAAATGAGCCGCGCCGCCGGCGCCCGCTATGATGACTTTAAACCCGTTTCGTTTCGCTGTTTTCGCAAACTCAAACAGACGATCCGGTGTGCGGTGAGCCGAAACGACTCGTGTTTCATAGGGGATGTCCAGATTGTCTAAAATATCGGCAGCATGTTCCATGGTCGGCCAATCCGACTTTGATCCCATTACAATAGCGATTTGCGGCGAAGAAGTCATAGCGTTCCCGATTTAGCGCGTGGAAAGCAGGTGAATTTAAGCGAATAGGCTGTGAGGTCAAACATAATTTTGGAAAATGTTTCTTAAGAAGAATGATGTAGTGTGTTCCGGAATTTGGGGAAAATCATGGAAAAAGCGGGAGAATTAGCACACGAAACCGTTTTTGATCGTTTCAGATTTGAGGACGGTAAAAGCGAAAGTCGCGAAGCGTTATTGGCTGAAATATTGCGCTTGCGCCGTTTGGTTAAAGATCTTGAACGCGCGGCTGATACCGACCCGCTTTGTCCCGTCTATAATCGCCGTGCTTTTCTCAGAGAGCTGGGCCGCGCCCAATCCGTATATCACCGTTATGACATTCCGACGGCTTTGATCTATTTTGATCTGAATGGATTTAAGTCTGTGAATGACCGATTCGGGCATGCTATCGGTGATGATCTTTTGATCAGTGTCGGACGAACATTTCAGGATCAAATCAGAGATTGCGATTTGGTAGCCCGTTTGGGCGGGGATGAATTTGGTATTTTGCTGTTTAAAACGGAAATCGTTCAAGCCCGAGAAAAGGCCAAAACATTGGTTGCCAAATTAAATGAGATCACTGTGGATATGGCCACGACCATTATTCAAGTATCGGCGTCATGGGGCGCAACGCCCGTGGTTAGTGGCAAGTCGCCTGAACGATTATTGTCCGAAGCCGATAAAGATATGTACCGCAATAAGCGGGCAAATGCGCGCAAGTCCGGTTAGGCAATAATGTCAGGGGTCAGCTGATTTTCCAAAAATACAATCTGATCTTTAATGGACAGTTTGATTTTTTTCATCCGGCGAATTTTCAAGACATCAACAACGCCCGTTGTTTCCGTTGCCGTGATTTCGGCGTCGATG
>CALJNJ010000218.1 GCA_937981945.1 uncultured Caulobacterales bacterium
AATCTAACGCGGCCCCATCAATCAGCGATAAATCTTTCTCCCGGAGGACGTATACGGTATTAGCAGTCATTTCTAACTGTTGTTCCGTACTGAAAGGTAGGTTGCCACGCGTTACTCACCCGTCTGCCACTGTCCGCCAGAGCAAGCTCTGGTTTCTCGTTCGACTTGCATGTGTTAAGCCTGCCGCCAGCGTTCGTTCTGAGCCAGAATCAAACTCTCAGGTTGAAAGTGATCCGACTGTTAATTGTCACTGACTATTACTAAAAATCCGAAGATTTTTCGTAAAGCAATTTGTTGCGTTTCAAAGAAATAACGAGATCCACTTTGTTGTTACGAATAACAACCAAGCGATTTCATTATTTATTTATGAAAAGAAACGTCAATTAACGTCGTTCAACAAGAGTTCTACAGTTTGTTACCAAATCTGTATCACAGCTGAGCGCCGCCTACGTCTCTCTTCCCAATATTCACAATGTCAAACAGCTGAAAAATCGTTAAATTTTTCCAAAACAAAAGGCCTCAAAAAGGCCTGCGTTTCGCCCGCGCAAGAGGTGTCCCGCGGCGAGGAGCGCTCTATAGGGTAACGATTTTTGTAAGTCAAACACCTTTTTCAAAAAAAATCCGCTTTTCCGAACTTTTTTTGCAGTATGTACAAATCGTTACGAAATGACCCCTGTTTCGGGGGTCTGTCCCTCTTACGGAGACCCTATATGGCGCTCGAAAACAGCTTATTTAAGCGTTTCCTCACACTTTCGGCCTTTAGCCTGACGATGCTCTTAGCAAATGGGTGTGAAAAAAGCAATAATGTCGCAGGCGAAAAGGTTAATAAATCCCCGGAAATAACAGCCAGCGCTCCCGCCAAGAACGTGATTCTTTTCATCGGAGACGGAATGGGCGTCTCAACCGTGACTACCGGCCGGATATTTATTGGCCAAGAAATGGGGAAAACGGGCGAAGAGCATGTCCTCTCCTTTGAAAATTTCGACAATGTTGCTTTGGTAAAGACCTACAATACCAATGCCCAGGTTCCTGACAGCGCCGGCACGGCGACAGCCATTATGTCCGGCTACAAGACAAATATCGGAACAATCAATGTTGAACCCGGCAAGGAACTGCAGGGATGCGGGACTATTGAAGGCCGGCCCACTCTGGCACAAACGGCTGCCCGTGCCGGAAAATCCGTCGGGATTATCTCCTCGGCGCGCATAACCCATGCCACGCCGGCGGCCATGTTTGGGTATGCCGACAGCCGAAGCTGGGAAGCTGACAAAGACATTCCGGCAAAAATAGACCGCTTTAACTGTCGAAGCTTGGCGGCACAGCTCACCGACCCCGGAACACCGGTAAATCTGGCCCTTGGCGGCGGGGCGAAGGAATTTTCGAAAACGCAAACCGAGCAATGGGCTTCCGGTAGCGAGAACCGGCTATATATAGAGACAGGGGAAGCTTTTGCGTCCCTGGATCCGCGGGACGGCCAAGACGTCCTTGGTCTGTTTACCCCAAGCCATTTATCTTTCGAAGCTGACCGGGACCCGAAAGCCGAGCCGTCTTTGTCCGAGATGACGGCTTTCGCCATTGATAATTTGGCTATGCGGGAAAATGAAGGTTACGTCCTCATGGTGGAGGCAGGCCGCATCGATCATGCTCATCACGGCGGCAATGCCTATCGGGCCCTCAAAGACTTTCAGGCTTTTGATGAGGCCATTGCTACGGCGGTACGGAAAGCCGGCGACGATACGCTCATTTTGGTAACAGCCGATCATTCCCACGTTTTTACAATGGCCGGGTATCCCAAACGCGGCAATCCGATATTAGGCTTGGTCCAAATGTCCGAAACCATGCAAGAGCAATTCGGCGCCGATACACCTTATATGCCCGCAAAAGACGGGAAGCCTTATACGACGCTGGGTTATCATAACGGGCCCGGCGACGTCAGAAATCCGGACTCCCCGCCTCTGACAGATAATATGGTTCAAGGTCGCGACTATCGACAACAAACAGCGATTGCTTTGAACGATGAGACCCATTCAGGGGAAGATGTACCGCTCTACGCTACGGGCCCGGGCGCAGACCGGGTAAAAGGTGTAATAGAACAGGACAAAATTCACGGCATTATGATGAAAGCCATGCAGATTGATTAACTTTCAGCTCTCGGCGGCAATTCAAATTCAGGCTCCATTCGATCTTGCGTGATTATATCCGCCATCAATTCACCGGATGCCGTACAAAGGCTCCACCCCATATGCCCATGGCCGGAGTTGATGAAAAGCCCGTCGATCGGTGTTTTGGCAATGATTGGGCGAGCCAATTGAGACACGGGCCTGTCCGCCGACCAATGTAATAGAGGCTTACCGAGTTGACTGACCATGTCCGGGTTGATCCGCTTCCATATCTTATAGAGAATTTGAGAGTCCGTTTCACCAAGCGTTCCCGACAGCCGGACATGATCCTCAAAAACCGTCAGCGCAGAATGGCTTTTAAAGTGCATAATCGGAATTGACGGAAGCTCGTTATCAGGACGCCCGAAAACAATGGCGTGCCCTTTAACGGGAACAATTGGTATATTAAGTCCCAGAGGTTCTAACAATTCCGGTGTTTTCGCACCACATGCGATAATAGTCCTATTAGCCGGATGGAAGCTTTTGCCGGCCTTAATCCCGCTGACTCTACCATCTTCTATGACCGGGGTCGCGCTTTGTCCCAAATGAAATACCCCGCCGCGCCGCCTAATATCTTCTGACAGGAGCCGAGAAAACAGGCGCGCACTTCCGGAAGCATCATTCGGAAACATCAGTGCGGGTTTTTCCATAGCCCATGGCCCGTCATAATTTTTGTTTGCAATTCCGATCTGATCGTAAAGTGCGGACAATTTCACTTGTGTCGCTTCATTATCGTATAGCTGAATGGTTCCCGCAGGCCGATCAATGTCCGAACATTTCAATTGTGCTCGGCGAGATCGGAGCATATCCTGGGATTTCTCCGCCAATGAAATTAGCCGACGGGCTGACTTAATTGACAAGGCACTTAAAGTACCGGGGGGCGCAATAGTTTGGCTGGGATGGATCATGCCGGAATTATATTGGCTCGCCCCTAATCCCGCTTGATCAGCTGCTTCGAAAATTGAAACCTTCATCCCTCGCCTGATTAGGCTGTCTGCACATGACAAGCCGATCAGGCCGGCGCCGATAATGACTGTCTGCTTTTCCATAGAACGGCGCCCATACATCAAAGCTGTTAAGGTTAACAAGTATTAGATTGTTAACCGCGTTTTGAAACGGAATATAAACGGAATTCGCCTATCCTGACATATAATTCGGTGCGGGAAAAAATTATGTTTAGAAAATACTTACAGGATACATCGGGGCAGTTTGCGATGATGTTCGCTATCAGTACGGTAGCATTAATCATGGGCGTGGCCGCTGCTGTTGATTTGACGGGCATCATGAAAGAACGGGCGAAGCTTCAAGCCATGACGGATGCCGCCGTGTTAGCCGCATCGACCACAAAAAGTGAGAACTTAGCCGATTTGAAAAAGGCCGCTGAGGCCTCAATTGAAGGCAATTTACCAGCAGGGTCTGATATAAAAATAAAGGTAAGCCTGGAAGGCAAGATCATATCCGTCGAAGGCGATTCTATCTACGAAACACAGCTCATGGGAGCTGTGGGGATTGGGGATTGGCCGGTCAAAGCCGTCTCAAAATCTCCTATTCCAAAAGATATTCCGCTTAACATCGCACTGGTATTGGACCGAACAGGTTCTATGGAGGGTGCCAATATGGATTCTCTGAAATCTGCATCGGCAAAACTCATCGAAATGTTTGACGGATTTGACGGCGAGGTTCGGGCCGCTGTTGTTCCGTTTGCCGACTACGTCAATGTGGGCTTAGGAAACCGAAATGCAACATGGATGGACGTACCGGCCGACAACACAACAACCGGCACAACGGAAACATGTCGCGATACAAGAGATTTAGTAAACAGCGATCTCTGTTATGAAGAAACGCGGACAGGAACTAAAGACGGAACATCCTATACATATGAAGCAAATGTATGTCCCGACAGTGCATACGGACCGGTTTATGAAACTTGCTCTCTGCCTACCACTAGTACTACCTGGCGAGGATGCGCAGGATCCCGCGCAGACGATCGACACAAAATTCCGGGGTATTTAAATAAAAAAATTCCGGGCGTAATGGATGTTTGGTGCGGCGAGGAAGTCCTGCCTTTGACGTTAAATATCACCCAAGTGAAAGACAAAATAAACAGCCTCTCTTCTTATGGTGATACTTATATTCCTGCCGGATTAATCTGGGGTTGGCGTATGCTGGACTCAGCACAGCCGTTTGATGATTTGACCAATTCTCAAGCGGATCGCAAACGAGCTATGATTTTGATGACCGACGGTGAAAACACCCGTTCACTTAATCAACCGAAGCATAACGGAACTGACAGCGACGCAGCTGATGCTTTAACCGCAGAACTTTGTACGGATATTAAAAAACAGGGCATCGAAATGTTCACTGTTGCCTATCGTCTGTCTGCAACGGCGGCAAAGACAAAAGATATGATCAGAGAATGTGCAACAAGTGACGCCTACTACTTTGATGCGTCCAACACTTCTGAACTTGAACAGGCCTTTGAAAACATTGGTCGTTCACTCTACGAGGTCAGAATTATTGAGTAATTATTCTGCGGCTTCAGTCGCCGGATCGTCTTCTTTATTACGGCTCGGGGCCTTACGGCGCCGGGTCGATTTTTTTTCCGCGGACGGCTCTTCTTGAATTTCAGGTTCGACAACTTCTAACGCCTCTGCCGTGGTTTCAGAGGATGCCTCTTCGTCACCTGATTTTCTCACCTGGGGAGGATAGCGACGACGGGAACGATTACTGTCCGTGTCGTCATCTTCGGCCTTAGCGTCTTCTGAATCACCGCGACTAGCTTCTGCTTCGTTACGGGTTTTTTGTTTCGCCGCTTCAATTGCGTTGACGATTCGAAGATAGTGCTCGGCATGTTGGCGACAGTTTTCAGCCTTAACCCGGTTTCCGGCAGATGCCGCGTCCCGTGCCAATGCTTCATATTTATCAAAGATCTGTTTGGCTGTTCCACGAACTTTAACTTCCGGGCCATTGGATTCCATGGACCTGTTGGAATTATTCTGATTATTATTGCGGCGATTGCGCCCGCGTTGACGCTTCATGGGAAGACCTCAATTTAATGTCAAAGATGAACTCTTGGCTTCAAACTTTTTGAGCTTGTGAATGGAACTTTTTTCCAAGTCACCCAGATTTCCTAGCAAACCGCTGTGCCCGGGCCAAGAGCTTTTTTCGTTTATTTGCTCTGTTTGATGTGAATAGGCGGTTTGGTCGCAGAGCGAGCAATGACCATACGATCATGCCCTGCCAAATCCTGTTTCACGGTAACATCTTTAAAACCCTTTTCTTTCAAGAGCTTTGCGACGCTCGCGCCTTGATCAAAGCCGATTTCCAAACACAAAAACCCATTCGCGCCTAAATATTTGTCGGCATGCTGCGTGATGATTTTATAGGCATCCAGACCGTCAGCGCCCCCACACAGGGCTATATCAGGATCAAATCCCGACACTTCGGGCGCAAGTCGGGTCATGTAATCATCTGTAATGTAGGGTGGATTTGACAGCACGAAATCAAAAACTTGAGGTTTTACGCCTCTAAACCAATGGCTCTCTATAAAATCCACACGGTCCATTGTTTGATGTTTTTCGGCGTTTTTCTTGGCCATTGCCAGTGCGTTGTGACTGATGTCAGTGGCGACGGCCCTAAAATTCGGGCGCTCTGCTAAAATTGTGATGGCGATCGCACCCGATCCCGTGCCCAGATCCAATAGGGTAAGTGCATCTGCTGCAGAACTGTGGCCAAGCACGAAATCGATGATCATTTCCGTTTCAGGTCTGGGGGACAAGACATCCTTATTGACGTCAAACCGACGCCCGAAAAACTCTCTATAACCGAATATATTGTCCAAAGGCTCACCCTTGAGACGCCGATCTGCCAACGCTTGCAAGGTCAGAATTTGGTCGTGGGACAAGTCTGTTTCAAACGATAAAATCTGCGCAGCTCGGTCCAGTCCGGTTAAATGCTCAATCAAAAGCGTGGCTTCCAGGCCTGCGCTCTCAATATGATTGTCACTCAGCCGTTTCTTAAGCAGGTCATGAACCCGTTTTAAACGATTTGACATAAATCCGACAATGCCTTCGTCAAAATATCCAAGTCATCAGGACGGGAGAGGCTGTGATCTCCTGACTTAATGATGGTGTAACGCAAATCGTCGCTCGTCAAAACGTCAACCAGCTTCATGGAGTAAGCCGGCGGCACGACAGTGTCGCCTCCGCCCTGAAAAATTCGAACGGGTCCGGCAAAAGAAATAGGCGCGTCGAGCAATTGATGTTCGCGCCCATCTTCAATGAGGGTGCGGCGATACTCATATGGTTGGTCATATTCAGACGGCTCGAAATGCACACCTTTGGTCAAAATGTTGTTTTTAATGTCTTCCGGCCAATTGGCCCACATTAATTTCTCGGTGAAATCAGGCGCGGGGGCCATCAACAATAAGGCTTTAACTTTGTCGGGCCTGGCACGCGCGGCCAGCAAGGACGACCAACCGCCCATAGACGATCCTAATAAAATGACGTCATCGCCCGAAGCCAGCTCGTCCATAACCGTCACAACATCCCTACCCCAGCGCGATATTGTGCCGTCACCGAACCTCCCGGAGCTTGCTCCGTGACCGAAATAATCGAACCTGATAAATTGGCGCCCTTCCCCTTTTGCCCAATTGTGGAGATGTGTCGCTTTGCTGCCGTCCATGTCAGAATTCAGGCCGCCGCACCAAATAATCGCCGGCCCGCGTCCGGCCGACATTTTATAGGCGATTTTTTCGCTATGCTCTGTTAGGTGAGGCGGCGCATCAAGATATTGCAGCGGAAAAGTCATAGAAAGTCTTACGTGAAAGTTCTTCAAATTTTGCCGGAACTTAATGCAGGGGGGGTCGAGCGCACAACCCTGGAAATGGCCGAAGCTTTAACAGCAAACGGCCATTCGGCACATATTTGCAGCAATGGCGGCCGTCTTGAACCGGAATTCACGACGCTGGGCGCCAAGTTGCATATATTTAAGGTCGGCAGCAAAAACCCCCTCAAGTTAAGAGGCAATGCGAAACGACTCATCGACATTATAAAGACTGAGAATATCGATATTGTTCACGCCAGATCACGCGCCCCGGCTTGGCCGGCTCACGCCGCGGCCAAAGCAACCAACCGTCCCTTCCTTACCACTTATCATGGTATCTATAATGCCAAATCAGGCGCGAAACGCCGATATAATGCCATTATGGCGCGCGGCGATCTGATCATTGCCAACTCCGAATACACCAAGGCCCACGTTATAAAACAGCACGGAACTGATCCTGCTCTTATACGGGTCATCCCCAGGGGTGTTGATATGCGCGTATTCGACCCCAAAATTATTTCTGATGACAACATCCTCGCTCAAAAACAGGCTTGGGGGCTGAATAATGAGGCCAAAATCATTTTGCTGCCGGCGCGCCTGACCAGATGGAAAGGGCAATTGGTGGCCATTGAAGCCTTGTCTCGGCTGGATAAGGACTGGCATTTAGTTCTTATGGGCGATGCTCAAGGGCGCGAGAAATATGTCGGTGAACTTAATCAAGTGATCGGAGAATTGGGCTTATCGAATCGGGTTAAATTGCCGGGGCACAGTAGTAATGTGCCGGCCGCCTTAATGGCAGCGCAAATTGTCATTGCCCCGTCTATTGAGCCCGAAGCTTTCGGACGGACCGTCGCAGAGGCGCAGGCAATGGGGAAGCCCGTAATCGCGGCTGCACATGGCGGCCCGCTTGAGACCGTTCTGGAAGACAGAACCGGAAAACTGGTCCCGCCGTCGGACCCGTCAGCACTCGCCAAGGCCGTCGAAATGATTGATCAAGGGGATAATTATGACGAAGACTTTGCGAGAAACCATATCGCCAAGAATTATTCAAAAACGGGTCTTCAGGAAAAAACAATGGCCGTCTATCAAGAGTTATTGATGTAAAAAGGCCACATTTCTCAAGATTCGGCCTTTTCCGGCCTTATTGACCTTGAAAACCCAGTGTGACTTGACCATATTCCGGCCGTTATCAACCACCCAAGGAGATTTTGGTATAGCAAGACGACCCTACGCAGCCCCGCCCTCGAAGAAGCCCAAAGGGCCTCGAATAAATGGGGACATAGATGCTTCCAAAGTACTCCTAATTACAGAAACCGGTGAAAAGAAAGGCGTCGTCCCTATTGACGAAGCTCTCGCGGCTGCCCGCAGCGCGGGACTGGATCTGGTCGAAGTCGCACCAAATCCCGATGCACCCGTTGTCAAAATACTGGATTACGGTAAACTTCGTTTCGAACAGCAAAAGAAAAAGGCTGCGGCTCGTAAAAGCCAGCGCACGCAAGATATCAAAGAGATAAAAATGCGGCCGAATATCGACACGCATGATTATCAGGTCAAAGCTAAGCATATGACGAAATTTTTCGAGCGCGGCGACAAGGTCAAAGTGACTATACGCTTTCGCGGCCGGGAAATGGCCCATATGGATCGCGGAACCACATTATTGCAGCGCGTCAAAGAGGATTTCGAAGAAATTGCCAAGGTCGAATTTGAACCCAAAACCGAAGGTCGTTTAATGACCATGGTTTTAGCGCCGAAGTAATTTGTCTGACATCGAGCGATATCAGGACTATTGGCCTGAATATCTTCGGGAACACAGCCACCCTTTAACCAGACTTAGTCACTATCTCCATACAGGCCTCGGCGGGCTTTGCCTGCTTTGGTTTGCCTATAATCGGAATTTATGGGGTATTTTGGCCACACTGGTCCTGATTTTTATATCGGCGCTGTTCAGCCACTTGATAATCGAGAAAAATAAGCCCGCCGCTGCCAAATACCCCTTTTGGTGGTCGGTTTTGAATGACATCAGAATGCTCCTCCACTTTTTAACCGGAACTTTAGGCCGAGAACTCAAACGTCATTTGTAAGTCTCAAATCACGTTGCGGCGCAATAAGAAAACACCCACTAAAACGATAACGGCCTCAATGGCCAGTTCGGCATAGGTTCGCTGCGGCCC
>CALJNJ010000219.1 GCA_937981945.1 uncultured Caulobacterales bacterium
CTCTTGCCGACGCCTGTTAAAACAATTCTGCCGTCCAGTATTTTTAGGGCTTCCACCACATCGGTAAATGCCTCTGATAAATCATCAGATAAAGTCTTGAGGGCGTCGGTTTCGATCTTCAGAACGCGTCGCGCGGCTTTAATATGCTGGCTCATTCCTACGCCTTATCACTATTAAATTCAGATTTCATCTGCGGAATGCGGCGCTTGTAAACTTTAGCCGGAGACCATGTAAATGCTTTGAGCAATTCGAAGATGGGCACTTTACGCTTTGCGCGTCCGCCCCCGGGATATTTAAAGAAACCGTGGATCATCCCGCGAAATGTGGGGCGGAAACGTCCTTTGCGAAACACCGACCAACCCAGAGTAAATGCGTTTGTCGCCAAATGAGCCGGAAGTAAGAACGGCAGGAGAGGGCGCGGCGTATTTTTTAAAAACGTCCAAACCCGATTTCGTGTTCCGTGATAAACCGCAAATTCAGAGGCGCGCCCGGCGATCCCTGAGCTTACATGATCGACAATCGCCAAATTGTTTTGAAGACATATGCCGCCGTCGCGGCGCATGCGGTAGGCCAGATCAACATCTTCGTGATAGGTAAAGAACCGCTCGTCAAAACCGCCCAGCCTCAGAAATGTTTCGCGGTGATAAAGGGCGGCTGCTCCGCAAGGGCCAAAAACCTCTTGGCAATTTTCAATTTTCGTTGCGTTCTCTGGGTGGCCAAAGGCGGCGCGATAGGCCAGGCCAAACGCGTGATAACAATCGCCGATCCCGTCCAATACACCCGGCTCCAGCGCCATGTTTTGACGAGAGCCTGCCATGGTAACATTGGCCGCTTTAGAGGGGGTTTCCAGTAAAGTTTCAAGCCAGTTTTCGTGGGGAAAAGCGTCAGGGTTAAGACAGACAATCCAGTCAGTGTTTGCTTTGGCAGCTGCCAAATTATTGGCGCGGGCAAAGCCTAAATTATCGCCGAGCCGCTCAATCTGAAAGCGCTCATCCGGATCAGGCAAGGCGTCAATGGATCCGTCTTGTGAACCATTATCCATTATAAAGCAGTCAAAGGAGGTAAAGCTTTGGGCCGCTAATGCGGCGACGCACCGGTTTAAATATTCGCCGCCATTGTAATTGACGATAATAACCGTGGCTCGGTTTATGGGATGATCTGTGCTCACGCTATATTGACTAAATCAACGGGGCCGTAATTCAAGACAATAAAAAAGGCCCCAAAGGGGGCCTGTCTTTTGGATATGCCGACCGTCATCAGTTCAGAGCTTTGCCCATTCCGGCGATACCTTCTTTGATCAAACTGCTGTGTTCGCCGGCGCCGATGTTTTTCTTCATCAGATCCTCTGCGGCAGACACCGCCAAATCAGCAGCTTTCGCGCGTACTTCAGCCAGTGCCTGAGCTTCTGCCGTGGCGATTTTCGCTTCAGCTTGCGCCGCGCGGCGATCGAGACGTTCCTTGAGCTCTGCACGAGATCGGGCAGCCATGGATTCCGCATCTTTACGAGCTTGCTGAACAATGCCCTCGGCTTGTTCTTCGGCTTCTTTTTGCTTGCGTTGATAGGAAGCGAGCAAGGCCTGTGCTTCCTCACGAAGCCGGCGAGCTTCATCAAGTTCGGCTTTGATCTTGTCAGCTCTGTCATCCAGAGCCGTGCCCATGGCCTTAAATGCGCCCTTCCAGACGAGAACGGCCAAAAACAAAAGTACACAGACGGCAACCCAAAATGTGGGGTCCAGATAAAACGGTGTGCCTTTAGCTGCCATAATCAACATGGTCGTCTATCCCTTCAGGATTTTCTTCAGCTGAGCCGCTGTCGGTGTTTTACCGGTGAATTTCTTCACGATGTCCGAGGCCGCTTCACGCGCAATTGAGTCAATATTTGACAAGGCGTCCCGGCGGATATCAGAAATCTTTGCTTCAGACTTAAGAGCCTGCGCCGCGGCTTCTGCATCGGCGGCTGTGATCTCGCGTTCGATCTCTTCATTGATCGAAGAACGTGTCGACTCGGCTACGTTATGGGCTTTGGCTTTGGCATCAGCCAAGACCCGCTCATAAGCGATTTCAGCTTCTTCAGCTTCGCGCTGGTGGCGCGAGGCCGTATCCAAATCGTCAGCAATGCGATTGTGACGATCTGAAATTGTGCCGCCGATCTTAGGCAGAATAAACTGCGCCAGGATCAGATATAAGAGCCCGAACGTTATTGCCAGCCAGGTAATCTGGCTCGCAAACGTTGCGATATCAAACTGCGGTAGACCCGAAGACGCCACTTCCTTTGTGGTTTCAGCCGCCATGGAGGAATCCTTAGTTACTGTTAAGGATGATCATCGCCAAAACGAAACCGAACAGACCGGTCGCTTCGCAGAGCGCGAAGCCCAGCAGAAGGTTGGTCCGCTGGCCGGCTGCGGCAGACGGATTACGAAGAGCGCCTGAGAGGTAATTGGCAAAAATGTTACCGATACCGATACCCGCACCAATCAGAGCCATGCCCGCAAGGCCGGCGCCGATAAATTTTGCTGCTTCTGCTTCCATTTTGAGTTCTCCTTAAATGATGGAATGCTTAGTGATCGACGTGATAAACGTCGTTGAGGTAGACACATGTCAGGATCGCAAACACGAAGGCTTGCAAAGCTGCCACGAGGAATTCGAGCGCGACAATCGCCGTGGTTCCCAAAATAGGGACGATGGCGGCGACGCCGGTCATGGCGCCCTTACCGACCAAATAGGCAATAAAGATCGCGAAGAGTTTGAGCATGACGTGTCCTGCCGTCATATTGGCGAAAAGCCGGACGGCCAATGTAATGGGACGGCTGATAAACGAAATAATCTCAATAGGAACTATGATAATATACATGATTAGAGGCAGGCCTGACGGGGCGAAAATTTTAAACCATTTTAGCCCGTTTCTCAAAATACCGGCCACGACAACCAATAAGATGGTGAAGACGGCCAAAGCAGCCGTCACGGCAATATGAGAAGTTGTCGTAAAGGCATAGGGGTTCATTCCCAGCAAATTGGCAAAGAGAATGAAGAAGAAAATCGTAAAGATGTAAGGGAAAAACTTAACCGCTTCAGGCCCGGTTGTGTCTTTGAGCATATCGGCGATAAATTCATGGCTCATTTCGCCCATTGACTGCAGGCGACCCGGAATTAACTTCCCGCGCGCTGTCAAACCGAAAAAGACCACTATCGCGAACGACGCAATCACCATCCAAAGGGATGAATTTGTAAATGACAGATCAATTGGGCCGATTTGCGGGCCGTCAAAGATCTCTTTGATCTTGAACTGATCGAGAGGGTTGTTTGCCATCTTGTCCTAATCCGCGTCTAAGTCATCGTCATCCGGCATGTCATCGCCTATCGGAACATCTGCATTGGCCGCGTCCATTTTTTCCGCGGATCGTAAGACATTCATAATACCGGCGGCGAAGCCGAAACCAATTCCCAATAATAATAACCAAGGCTGCGTTCCCAGAAACCGATCAAGCCCGTATCCCAGAGCCGTCCCGACCAAAACCGCAACCACTAATTCAGTGCTCATCCGCCAAGCCATTCCCAGGAGCGATCCGCTGTTATCGTCCGGTTCCTGAGCCTTTTCGTGGCGATTTCGAACTTCGTCGAGACGCCTTTCAAGGTCTTCCAGGTCGGATGTTACGGATGTCCTTTTCTCGTCTGACATAGGCACCAAAATACGCTTCCTGAAGACCCCCTCAGAAAGCGCGCGAAACTTACTCCCGGGGGGCGGTTAAGTCAACAATAGTCAACTAATGTTTAAGTCTTTGAATCGTAACGAAAAAACGCCAAAAAAACAGGGTGCGACAATCCTGCGCATAAGTGTTTTAAGGCCTTATTCGGCGGCAACCAATCTGGCCGCTGATTCCAGTTCCATTGATACAAGTTGCGATACGCCTTGCTCCGCCATGGTCACGCCGAACAATCTGTTCATCCGGCTCATGGTCACCGCATTGTGCGTAATGGCAATAAACTTGGTGTTGGTCTGGCGGGTCATTTCGTCAAGCAGATTGCAATAACGGGCAACATTGGCGTCATCCAGCGGGGCATCAACTTCGTCCAAGACACAGATCGGCGCCGGGTTGGACAGGAATACGGCGAAAATCAAAGCTGTCGCCGTCAAAGCTTGTTCACCGCCCGACATTAAAGACATGTTGCCGAGCTTTTTACCCGGCGGGCTGACCATAATTTCGAGGCCTGCTTCTAATGGGTCGTCTGACTCCGTTAGTGCAAGCGCAGCTTCACCGCCGCCAAATAAGGTCACGAACAATCGCTGGAAGTGACCGTTGACCGTTTCAAAAGCTTCCAGCAGACGCTGACGTCCCTCAGAATTTAATTCGTCGATGCCTTCGCGCAGACGGGCGATCGCGGCAATCAAATCGGCGCGTTCATCGGTCATGGCGAGCAGGCGTTTTTCCTGTTCTTCTGCTTCAACATCAGCGCGCAAATTTACGCCGCCCATTTTCTCGCGTTCATTTTGCAAGCGCTCGAGTTTCCGCTCGATGTCATTCTCGCTCAGATTACTTTCCGGCGACAATTCTCCGAGCTGCGCGGCCAGACCTGACGGCTCGCAATTCAATGTTTCATCAATGCGGGCCTTGGTTTCTTCAATACGCTCCTGCGCCGCGGTCGCGCGGGCTTCGGCTGCCGCTCTGTTTTCCCGTGCCTTAGCGTGGGCGGCTTCGGCTTCGCGGCCTGCGGTTTCGGCTTCCCGCACGGCGGTTTCAGCGCTCGCGAGATCGTCCCCTGCAGCTCGGCGTCTGGCTTCTGCAGATTCTAGTTCTGCGAATAATTTACTGCGCCGGGTTTCGAATTGATCCGGACCGTCAGTCGCCGATGACAGCGCTAATTGCGTGCCTTCGCGGCGGCCCGTCAAAGTTTTCACCCGCTCGGACGCTGTTGCGCCGCGCTCTTCCCAAGCTGATTTTTCTTGGGTAACCGATTCAAGCCGGGTGCGGCGCGCATCGGCTTCGTTTTTCAATGTCCGGTAGGCGGCGCCGGCTTCATCGGCTTCGGCGCGGGCTGTTGTTAACTGAGCGAATAAATCGGACTTACGGGTTTCATCTCCGTCATCGTCTTTGAAGCTGTTTTTAAATTCCAGTGCGGCATCCCGCTGACCGGTCACATCCCGAATTTCCAAGGTCAGCCGTTCGATGCGGTCTTCCAAAGATGTCTTGCGGGCATTGTCACGGGCAATGTCAGTTTCATATTGGGTCAGGGACGCTCTCGCGGCGCGCTCTTTGCGTTCAAGCTCCGGCAATGCCCGGCGGGCAGTTTTGGCGGTCTCTTCGGCTTCGCGCCGGCTTTCGCGGGCAGCGTTAAACGCGGTCTCGGCTTTGGCTTCGGCGTCAGAGCGCTTTTCAATTTCTTTCTCGATTTCGGCGAGACGATTTTGCTGCGCCAATCTGACAGCAGCCGGTGTTTCGGCTTCGGCCTGAATTTCAAATCCATCCCAACGCAATAGATGGCCGTTCTTAGTGACCAGTCTTTGTCCGGGCTTAAGATCGTTTTTCAGATTTGAAATATGGGCTTCGCCGGCCACGCCAATTTGAGACAGGCGGGCTTTCAGTTCAGCGGGCGCTTTGACCAAGTCAGATAAAGGTGTTGTGCCGGCGGGCAAGGCTGCCGCCGGCGCTTTAGCGCCCGTCCATTTATAGGCCCCGTCACCACCGATCGGCGCGTCAAGGTCTTCACCCAATGCGGCGGCGAGGGCTTTTTCCCAGCCTTTTTCGACGTCTAATTTTTCAAGCGCCGGTGTCACGTCGTCTTGGCTGCCGCGGCGTAATATTTTTTCAAGAGCTGACTTTTCTGCCGTTACTTCGGATAAGGCGCGGCGCGCGTCCGACAATGCGTCTCTGGCCGATTGGTCAGCTTGCTCAGCTGCCTGTCGTTTTTCCTGTAAAGATTGTTCGTCGGCTCGGGCGGACTCCAGTAATTCAAGAGCTTCCTGAGCGCCCGATGCAAACAAATTTGTACCTGAAAAGTCAGCTTTTTCAGTGAGTTCCGACAGTTTTTCTTCAGCTTCGGCTTTCTCGTTTGTGAGGCGCTCCAGACGTCCGCCTGCCTGAGATAACTCCCGTTCGGCCAATTCCCGACGCGCTGACAAATCTGCCATTTGCCGTGTCAGTTCATTATAGGCTGTTTCCAGTTCAGTGCGCTTTCCAAGCGCTGCTTCGGCGAGTTTCGCAGCTTCTTCAATGGCCGCCGTTGTATCAGCCAGACCGGATAAATGTTCGTGCTCGGCCGACAGTCTGGCGACGGCTGTATCCGCGTCGGATACAATGCCTTCTTCACGGGCAATATCAGCGGCCAATTGTTCCAATTGTTGCTCGAGTTTATGGATCTCGCTTTTGGCTGCGTGTTCGTCCTGCTCCAGACTTTCTTTGGCAGCGTTCAGC
>CALJNJ010000220.1 GCA_937981945.1 uncultured Caulobacterales bacterium
CGAAAATTTGTCACATCCTATTTTGAAAAAATACGGCCTGATGGGCGGGAAAACCCGAGAGCTCAGACAATCTTACAGTCCGCCGCACGCCCTGTTTCAAAATAAACTTCCGGACGGATTGGAAGTCACTGACATTAAGCAGTTGAAAAACATCAACAGTATTTTCGAAAAGTTCATCACAGAGGATGCCCTTCCTCATTTCGAAAAATGGGGACATCTCGAAAAAGCCTATGAATTAGCCGCGCAAAATTCAGAGCGCGAAATATTGTCAGGTATTTTCGGTCATCATTGGGAATTTCAGAAGGCCACACTGCTCTACATGTTTATGGACCCTCACTTCCAAACATTTATGGAGAATTTTTGCCAAAAACGACGAGAAATATTCAATCGATATCCCGATGAAGAAGTCGCCGTCCAATATTACCCGGGCCTCGGTAGCCTTAAGAGATCGTCTCAAACAGGCCGATGGTGTGAGAAAGTAATCTTTCGTTAGCCATATCCATAGGGACGAGATTAATCGAAATGGTTTATACACTTCCCATGAACACAATATCACATACGCCGCAGGATCATGCGATTTTGAGCCTGCTGGCCTTGACTATGTTTGCGGACAAACAAGTCCTGGCCACGGAAATCAAAGCGTTTAGTGAGGCTGTTATACGTATGAGCGAAACGGACATTTTGCATCCAGGATATACGGAGACGAGGGCTATTTTGTGGTATGAAAACAATAAGGACGATCTGAAAGACCATCTGGACCCCCAAAATTTTGAAGATTGCATCGGGGAACTTTTAACAACTCTTGACGGTATGCAAAATAAGTCTGAGCTTTTGAAAGAGATGGTTGCAATCGCGAATTCCGATCACGATGAACATGTCAGTGAAAGAGCGCTGGCGGTTATTGCTGCCCGGCGCTGGGGATTGGAACATTGGATCCGGTCCGAGTTTAAGGGCTGCGCCGCTTAATTGTTAAGGCCGGGTTCACCTCAACCCGTTCAACTTATTTTGATGAGACATTCCCTGTCCGGCGACCGCAAACGCCGATCCTATAATCTGCTGCCAAACTATGGTATAGTGACGCTTGAATGCGGGGCGCAGTATGGACGATAAACAGCTTGAAAATATTCTGCGATTACTATCAATCGTTATCCTGGCTGATAAAAAGGTCTATCCCGAGGAAGTCGACGTCATGAGCTCGATGATCAAGGAGCTTTGCTCTGAGATCGACCAAAACTTGTTCATCACCAAAAAAATGGCAGGAGATTGGTTCCGCATGAACCGCGCATCATTGGAAAGCGTACTTCAGGGCCCTTATCGCAACGACTTTATCCATGAGAGCCTGTTAAGCCTTAAGGATTCCCCCCATACGCAAAACCTTCATAAACTGATCTTAAAGGTTTCAAACTCCGACGGCGAGTTCCACGAAAAGGAACGATCATTAGCCATCTTGGCAGAGAGGCTCTGGAGCTTGGATTAAGCGACCTGCAATCTCATGTCAGGACTGTTGATAAATGACATGTTCACAGCATTAACATCCGGAGGCCGGTTTTTCAGTTTCGCTTTGACGACTTGCCGCTTCGATCCGTAAACATTTTCATCGAGGATCATTTCGCTAACCGCGAATTTAAATGTCATGTCAGCCGCGCGCCACGGATCAAATAGTTTTGGACTCGGATCCTGTCTCGATTCAAAATAAAACGTACCAAGAATAAGAGCGACGGCCGAGCCGCTCAAACGCGCGATACATAATTGAAAATTTCCCGAATTTCCCTGCAGAACCCGGCTCTCAAAATTTTCCCGGTCCGGCAGTTTTCCGGGGTCCTTAAATTGTTCCAATAATTCTTGCAATCGCGCCAATTGATCGGCCTCCGCAATCCGCGCCATGGCCCCCAAAGCAGCGCGATCGATATGCAAAAGCCCATGGTCCTGAACATAAGACGTAAAATTGAAGTCTGCGCCGCGCCATCCCAATTTTTTGAGAGTTTGGGAAAATTCGCCATACCAAAATTCACATTGGCTATGTCTGTCATACCGATCTGAGGCCGCGAAGCTTGCCAGTTGCAAACTATCCCGAACATCCTGCCTTTGTGTTGCGGTCAACCGGGCCGACGACGTCACCAGACTTGAAGAAATATCAAGATTGGGAGGCAAGTTTATATTTTTGATAAAATTTGAATCGGTCATGTGCTTAGCCTTGTAGATTTGACGATATTTCTGAATTTGGAAAATAGATGTTTGCGCAAAGCTTGATGTGACTTTATGCACGATCAACAATTCAAATTATTTCAATGGTGAAACGGTAGAAGATGTCACAGCTCAAAAAATTCGGCGAACCCTTTTCGTCTTCCGAAGCTATGGGAGAATTGTCGACGGCGGCGCGCTATGACAAAGGAAGCATTTTAATTCACAGTGCGGAAACCGATAATCGTGTGTTTTTTATTTTGAGCGGTGAGGTAAAAGTTTCCAATTTTTCCGATGAAGGTATTGAAGTTTGGCACTCTGCGATCGGCCAAGGTCATTTTGTGGGTGAAATGGCCGCTTTATCGGGGGCTGAACGAACGGCAAATGTCGAGGCCCTCAAGAAGACCGAGGTTCTGGTATTTTCACAAAAACAATTTGTAAATCTGCTCGAACGCGACAGCGACGTTTCGCTGTGGCTCATGCGCCAATTAGTCGAGCGTTTGTCCGCCACGACCAATGACTTTTACAACTTTTATTCCAAAACTGCCCATCAACGGGTTCGGGAAGCTTTGATTGAGTTATGTCCTGATGAACCGAATGCAAATGGCGACTTCATTATCTCACCCAAACCTAATTTAACCAAACTGGCCACGAAACTTCATACTCGGCGTGAAGTTGTTTCCCGGGAAATAGCGCGCCTCGAAAAAAAGGGCGTTCTGCGCCGAGAGGCCAAACAAATCGTATATTTCGGGTTTTAACCACCTTGTTTAAGTGAAAATTCAAGGATTTGCCGGTGACTTAAAACGAATCGGCATTTATAGATTGATCTACACTTAAAACAAATGGGGGCAGTTTTTAGGTCGTGAATCGGGCGAGTACCAGCAACGAAAATATATCTGAGATCAACAAGGTTGTTTCGGTCTTGTTTGTGGATATGGTTGGTTCCACGGAGGCTGTCGCCCGTCTGAACCGCGATGTCGCCCGTGACTATTTTGATTATATTTTAAAAATAATTGATGATTGCATCACATCCTTTGGCGGCGAAGTTATCAAAACCCAAGGTGATGGTGTTAAAGCGGTTTTCGGGCATGAGAAAAGCCTTGAAGACCACGCCATTCGAGCGGCTTTTGCCGGTGTCAAAATTATCAAAGAATGCCGCGCCAAAGTTCCATTGTTTGCGAAAGATGTGAAATTCAGAGGACTCCGTGCCGGGCTTCATTCCGGCTATGCTATTGTGAGCCGCATCTCAGATGAGCAATCCGACAGAACTGACACATTTGGCCTGACCACGCATATTGCCGCAAAAATGGAAGAATGCGCTCCCATTGACCGGTTGTGTATCTCAGCGGCGACAAAAGATTTAGTCGGAGAACACCTAACGGCAACGCGGCATGAATTAGTGTTTATGGGTGACGGTATCGATCCGGTTCCCAGTTTTTTAGTTTCGCAAGACGCGGATACCGAAAAACAATCGTTCAGCAAAATAAATGCTGCGGCAAATGAAAAACTGTTCGGCCGCGAATTGGAACTGGAAAAAATCGAGCGGGCTTTTGATTTCAGTGAAAGCCACCGACCGAAATCCGTATTGATTTGCGGCGCGGCCGGTATCGGCAAGTCAAAGCTTATCAGCGAAACGTCAGACCGGTTACAAGCCCGCAAAATTCAATATGTCGTGGCCTCCGGCTTAGATTTGATGACGGATACGCCCTTCTTCATCCTAAAGAATTGGTTTCGGGCACTCTATCCAAAATACGGCACGGGTTTTACGTCACTGGAACAAGAAGCTCTGGATATCTTGCTGTCATCCGACGGCACAAAAATGAAAAAGTGGGAGATCAGCCAAAATCAAAAAATCGAAAACATCCATGCCGTCGCTATCAGGCTTTTAACCGAAGCCCTTCAGCGCGGACCACTAGTGGTGATTGCCGAAGATTTGCATTTTTTTGACGCTGAAAGCCTTGAGTTTTTGCGCCGGCTCATGGGCGAAAAATTTGAAGATAAAGACTTAGTCATTCTGGCCACCTCACGAACTCATCAGCCGGCTGAACCAAAATTCGACTTGGAACTGTTTTTGGAACCGCTGGACACCAGTGATTCAATCGCCCTGGCAAAATCAGTCTCCGAAAGATTTTCCTTGGATTACAAAGACAATTTCGTGTCGGAAATCGTTGAGCGGTCCGGGGGCGTGCCTCTGATTCTGACTCAACTGATGAGATTGAAATTCTCTAATCAGTCTGAGCAGGATAAATCGGCCATTCCCGTCTCTCTTGAACCAATTTTAAGACAGCGATTGGAACAATTGTCAGAAGATGGGTTTACGCTTTCCAACTATATGAGCTTGATCGGTCATCCGACAAAAACATCTCTTTTATCCGATTTGACGACGTGGTCGGAAGACCGGTTGAGCGAAGCGTTAAAAGATGCCGTCGACAACGGTATTTTTACACAGATCAGTGATCACGAATTTAAATTCACCCATGATCTTTTTCGGATCGCTTGTGAAAACAGCTTGACCCAAAAACAAAAAACCAAGCTCCATGAAAATATATATGATGTTTTGCATACCGGCGACCAAGATCAAATTGATATATTTTCATTGGCGCGTCAGGCCTTTGGGGCCGGCAAACCGGAAAACGGTTTAGGGCATTTCAAAAAAGCCATGGCCCGGGCCAATGAATTGGGCGCCATTCGAACCGTACGCAGCCTTTTCGAACAAGTCAGCGAATATTGCGAGCTGTTGGAGGCCCCCGGCCTGCATAAAGCCCGGTTTGCCATGTTGTCTTTTGACGCTACCCATCGGCTGGCCGAAGAACGGCATTTGATCAAGATTTTTACGGAGGCTCTCGAGACGTTCGAGGACCAATATTCCTCAGAAGAATTGATCGTTATGCGCAGCCAATTGTCACTCGCCCTTTGGACAAATGGCGAGTCAGGCAGAGCGCTTCCCTATGCATCTCAAGCCATGCGCGACGTGACTTCAACCAACCATTTGGGTCTGGAATGTATCGCCGTGTACACGCAAGCTTGTATTGAATTTTCATCGGGATATTTGGCCAGCGCGGTGACGCGTGTTCAACGTCATGTCAAAAAAATACCGGAAGAACTGGCCCTGAAAAAATGGGGTCAGTCCGTAACGTTTCCCAGCATTGTCCTCAGAACTTTTGGGGCATGGTTTGCGACGGATCACGGCAATATTGAACTTGCCGAAACCTGGGTAGAAAATGCCCGCAAAACGGAAGCCGATAATCCAAACACATATGCTCAAGTATTAATTGGGTTGGCGGACGGATATCTTCATTTCCGCCGTCAGGATTACACTCGCGGAGCTGAGATTTTATGCGATATTTATGAGGTCGCGAAAACATCAACTTTATCTCTCGCTCCTATGGTTGCCGCTTGGGCTGCCTTATGCAGTATCGAAACGGGGGCGTTGGACAAAGCCCAAAACCTTATCGACAATGAATTTGCGTCAGGCCGCTACAAGATTATCCGCAATTGCAATCGTCATTATCTCTTCCTGGCAAAAGCAAAATTATTGGCAGCGAACGGGAAAACCGATGATGCGAAAACCTGGCTGAACAAAATACTGAACGAGACCGCGGCGAATGGAGATTTGGTCAGTTTGGCATATGGGCATGCCGCATTTGCCGAATTGAAAACCGGTGAGAATTTACCGAATTCTGACGTCGTCCGTCATCTAAAAAATGCGCTCGCGATTTCCGAGCAATGCGGCATGCGTCCTTTGGCTGTGATGTGCAAGGAGTCTTTGGAAAAAGCGTGACGAAATACACGGACTAAACATTGCCTTGAAAGGCAATGTAAAAACGGGGGCTGATATGAAGACAAAGCAAGAGTTTCAAACTCAATTGCCCGATGAGGACTGGAAAAAAAACAATCTGTTTTCCGCAAAACCGGGTTTTACGGTTTATGACCTGCAGGACAAATCCGGCGAGCTTATTACAAAAATCCACTATACGGCCGACCCGGATATCACCTACAGGCTCCTGTCGGATCCGAGAAACAATTTCAGCTTGTCACATTATGATCGATCTCTTTTGTCCCTGAAACGGCCTATGGGGCTGTTATTGGGCGAAGAACAAAAGCAAGAATTTTCCTGGAAAATATTGGCGCAGGCCCTTGCCCTTGATACCTCAAATAAATCTGGCCCCAGCTCCGCAATTCCGGGCCTGCAGGGCCCCTGGTCCCGTCTCGACAAACAAACGGTCAGCATCTTGGCAAAGGCCTATAGCAAGACGGCGCTCGACCATGCCAAACGCAGTGGTTCGGATCAACTGGACTTGGTCCGAAACTACGGCTTTTTTGTCCCTTATTTGGTTGGTATTTTCCTGACGGGTCTGAAGCCGATAGAGACCGCTCCGATCCATTCGCGAGGCGCGCACTCAGCACTGAATTTGATTCTGAAAAATCGCGACCAAGCTCGCTTTGACCTGAAAGGAAGTCGCGGGTCG
>CALJNJ010000221.1 GCA_937981945.1 uncultured Caulobacterales bacterium
CTCGTTTTCCGTCACAATTTGCACCGGGATGTCGTCCAGCACAGCATGAACAGGCGCGAGGGCCTCTAAAACGCCGCCCCTATGGCAGAGTTTTTCCAGATCGTCCAGCGAAAAAGCAGCCGTTTCGTCAAAGCCGCCAACCCGAGTTCGCCGCAGCCGACTGACATAAGCACAGGCGCCGAGCTCTGCCGCCAAGTCACGGGCGATTGAGCGGACATAAGTCCCCTTACCACACGTCATTTTCAATGAAACTGTTTCAACGGTGAAATCCACCACTTCCAAGGCATCAACGCGGACTATACGGGACTTCAGCACCACATCTTCGCCGCCGCGCATCAAATCATAAGCCCGCTTGCCGTCGACTTTAATGGCGGAATATTTAGGCGGGACTTGCTCAATCTCCCCGATAAATCCCGGGAGCGCAGTTTTTATGTCACGAATATCAGGTCTGACATCAGATTGGGCGATAATCTCCCCTTCTGCGTCCATGGTGTCGCGGGTTTCCCCCCAAGTCATGGTGAACTCATAATCTTTGGACGCATCCATGGTAAACGGCACGGTTTTTGTGGCGTCTCCCAATGCTATGGGCAATATGCCTGTAGCAAGCGGATCAAGCGTGCCGCCATGACCGGCCTTTTGAGCCTGAAACAACCATCTGACCTTCCCCACGGATTGGGTAGACGTCATTTCTAGCGGTTTATCAAAAACCACCCAGCCGTGTATGGGATTACCTTTGCGTTTTCGGGGCATGGACGCGCCTAACTCAAATCCCGTTTAACCTCGGGACTGTTGAATAGCTTATTCATATCTGTGGCCACATCAAAACTGGTGTCGGCCACAAATTTTAGGGCGGGCGTAGATTTCATATCCATATAATGACCCAAGCGTCCGCGCAAAAATTTGGAACAGCGGTTCAGCGCTGCGATCAACTTCTCATTATCCCCGCCGCCTAAAGGCGCCGCAAAGACGATGGCGTGCTTTAAATCCGGTGACGGGCGAACTTCTGAAATCGTCACGGACACGCCCTGCAGGTCAGGATCCCGTAAGTGCTCACGGGACAATATTTCCGCCAAAGCCCGGCGGATTAGTTCGCCGGCTTTGAGCTGTCTTTGCGAGGGGGCTTTTTGGCGTCCCATAATAATTCCTTCGGTTAAGGCGCTCATGTAAGCATGGCCGGTCCGTTTTGCAACCGGACATAAAAAAACCGCCCCGAAAGGCGGTTAATTCGTTCGCTTGTCGACCGCTTATTTCAGCGTTCCCGAAAAAGCCAAAGTCCCGGCTGCGCCCGGATCAATCGGGCCTGTGATGTTCCATCTGATATGCGAAATATCTTCGGCAGAGGCGGGACGCACGGCGCCATTAGATACGACCGTCAGAGCATCGCGAGTCTGAAAATTCGTGCCGTCCACGGAAAAGCTCATTAATGTGCCGTCACCGCGGGCGCTGCCTTCGACAAAGACAACCACGTCAGGGACAGGCATGGTCAGGACCAAGTTTGTGGCAGGCTCAGCCTTATCGTTCACATAGTTCAGCGTGTAAGCAATGCGCTCACCCGGCGTGACCATATCGGCCGATTGATAGGTAATCGTTTCAGTTCCGTCTTCAGCCGTCGTAATCACTTCTTTTTGGACGGTTTGCGAGGCGGTCAATGCCATGGCAGGCAGTGAAAATGCCAACGCGGCCGTTAGCGCCAATCCGGTTTTGAAAAAGGTTTTCATAGGGGCAATCCTCTGTTTCTGCCCTCAATTTAGCGGGGTTTGTTTAACATAGGATAAAATTGCAGGTTAAATCACTGTAATGAGTCTCAGTTTTGCCCGTCCAAAAATTCCGTCAAAAGATCCGCATATCCGTCGCCTTTCGCCCAGTAGGGCGTAATTTGGATTAAGGTGGTAAAAACACCCTGATCTATGAGGATTTTCGGCGGCGTCGTCCCGTTTCTCAGGTCATGATATTGCAGCCAAAACGTGAAGTGCTGAGCGAGTCTTCCCGCCAATGCCCCTTTTTCGCCCTCTTGAAAGCTTAGAAAACCACCCTCTTCCAAGGTCGAAATCATGGAAAAAGCCGTTTGCTCTTTCAGGGCTAAAATTCGTGAAAACGGCGATTTAAGGTCCGGGATACGCTTCAAAATTTCTGACATGTTGCGATAGAAGAAGCGAAAATCGTAAACTTCCTCAAAGATAATATAGAGATAAACCCAATTATCCTGAAGGCTGAGCGGTTCAGTAATAGGCCCTGATAATATGAGCCGAATTTCTTCTTCGAAATCTTCAAACAAGGCGCGGATAATTTCGGGCTTGCCTTTGTAATGGTAATAAAGATTGCCGGGGCTGATCCCCATGACGGACGCAACGTCCACCGCGCTGACCTGGGCTTCGCCTTCATTGTTAAACAGCTCCAACGCGGTTTTTAATATCCGCGTTTTGGTTTTAGAGCGTTCGGGCACTGACCGGCCCTATGATTTTTTGGGCGTGCGTTTGGTCGTCGCTTTTTTGGGAGCCGGTTTTTTGTCCAGCAGGGCCAATATTTTATCGAGTTTTGCCTCCATCGCGTCGAGGCGGGCTTCGATATCTGCCGTATCGGCCCCATCTTCATAGCCGCGGGACAGACGGGAGCGCATTTTTGAAATACGATCATCAATGGTCGGAACGCCGGCCTTTTTCATCATATCCTTGGATTTGGACGAAACGGCAGCCTCAATGACTTCCCCTTTTTGCACCAAATCATCAAAGACTTTTGACGTGCTTCCGGTGACGTCTTTCAGAGCTTCTTGGGCTTCGGTAAAGGCGCGGCCATAGGCGCCGACGCCGGCGAGCCAAATGCGGCGCGCTGTTTCGCCCGTTGAACGCTTATCGGCGCCGTCGTCATGATCTTCGCTTTTCTTTTTCGCCATTTGAGCCTCCTAGAAGTGGGCGTAAGATGCCGTAACTGACGGTAATTGTACAGGCTCCAACTCCGGCAGCGGAACTTCGGGTTCTTCGAAGAACACCCGCAGCTCGTGAATAAATTCGGCGCGGCGCGTCAGCATGAACAAATGACCGGCGTCTTTGAACTCGTGATATTTGGAATTTTTCAAGACTGCATGCAGCATTTTGCCGTTCACCGGACGGACGATGTGATCATTACCGCCCATCATAATTAGGGTCGGAACTTTAATCCGGCGCAGAAACGGCAGGCTCGACCAGCCGGCCATGGCGCCAAGCTGAAACATATAGCCCTTAACACTGGGCGGGATCATATTGATCGAGAAATCATTCACAGCACTGGTTGCATCACCGTAAAGAGTTTCGAAGTTTTTGGTCAAAAAATCCTTATCCATATAGCGCTTGGGCGACATCATTTTCGCCAATGCTTTTGGACTTCCGGGCACCATGGTGACGCCTGATGTTGTGGCACATAATACCAAATGCCGAACCATGCTTTGATATTGCCAAGCAAATTGCTGCGCCGGACCGCCGCCCCAAGACACGCCTAAAACGTCAACTTCATCATAGCCGTTTTTGTCCAGGATTTTCTTGGCTGCGCTGGCGATCCACCACGGGCGATATGGAAATTTCGGATCCGGAGATCCGCCCACGCCCGGCATATCAAACGTGATGATATCACGGCCTGTAAAACTGTCGGCAAAGGTCTGCGCGATTTCTAAATTTGCGCCAATTCCGTTGAAAAATAATAATGGGGTACGCTTGCCCTCACCCTTATCCACACCATCCCAAATGGCGGTGCGTAATTGCTGGTTACCGATCTTTGAAAAAAAGATTCTCGGCAAATTAGGGTGAAAATCCGTCATAGCTTTCCCAATTATTCGTTCTTATTATATGGGTTCCGCCTTAACGGAACGCAAATGTCTATCGCATCAGCTGATTCTAGGTGAAAACATAGGTCCCCGGAGCCTTTGACAGAGGCGGATAAGCCTTTGTGCCCAAAGACCTTGGGGACTTCTTCATTTCGCCTGATCTTACGGATAACCACTCGTCCCAGCGCGGCCACCAAGAACCGTCGATTTGTTCAGCGCCGCCAACCCATTCATCGGCTTTTTCAGGAAATTCCGCATTGGAGAAATATTTCGCTTTCGGATTGCCCGGCGGGTTGAGAAGCGACTGAATATGGCCGCTGGAGGACAGGACGAAATCGATCTCGCCGCCGAATAGGTGAACGTTGCGATAACACGCTTTCCACGGCGTAATGTGATCCGTTACACCAGCCACCATAAACCCGTCCTGAGTGACGGATTGCAGGTCCACAATATGACCCATAAACTCGACCATAGAATCCGGGCGGAACCGTTTATCGCCAAAAATGTCGAGATAATCAGAATGCAACTGCGCCGGCAGGTTTGTGGTGTCATTATTCCAGAACAGCACGTCAAAGGGCGGCGGATCTTCGCCGAGCAGGTAATTATTGACCACATAATTCCAGATCAAATCATTGGGCCGCATCCAAGCAAAGGAGCGCGCCAATTCATCACCGGATAAAATGCCTTTTTTGGCGCTGTGACGGCGCGCCGCTTCAATGGCGCCGTCCGTGACAAACAAGCCGACTTCACTGTCGGATTTCTTGCCGTCCAAAACACACACCATGAGTGAGTATGCATTGACCCTGTTGTCGCCGCGGGCCGCCAGCTCTGATAAGAACAGCGCCGTCGTGATGCCGCCTGAACAAGCGCCGGACACATTAATACGTTTGGATTTCGAAACTTTTTGGACCACGTCGGTTGCATCAATCAGGGCCTGAACATAATTGGCCAATCCCCAATGAGAGTGCTGCCGGGTCGGGTTGCGCCAAGAGACGGCGAAAACCTGATAGCCGCGCGACGCCAAAAATCTGATGATGGATTTATTAGGCGCCAGATCATTGGCATAAAATTTATTGATTTGGGGCGGAATGATCATGATCGGAATTTTGTAAACCTGATCAGTTGTCGGCTGATATTGAATCAGCTCCAGCATTTCATCCTTATAGACGACGGCGCCCTTGGAATTGGCAATGTTCTCGCCGACTTTAAACGGACGTCCGTCAACTTGGCTTGGCATGCCGCCATTATTGCGCAGATCATCATAGGCATTTTTCATACCCTTCAGAACGGATGTGCCGCCGGTCTCATAAAGCTTTTTCATGGCCGCCGGATTGCCGAGTAGCGTATTAGTCGGCGCCAGGCTGTCGATGATAATGTCGAGCATGAAATTCGCGCGGACTTTATCGGGCTCTGTGGCGCCGCTGTCTTCGATCCAGCCCTTGAGCTCTTTGCGCATGGCCAGCCAGCTTTGCAGGCCGCGCTTATAAATCGGGTTCTTTTCCCAAGTTTCGTCTTTGAAGCGACGGTCGCGGCGATCCGGCTCAAGCTCTGAATTGCCTTTGGCAATTTCAACCAGCTCTTTGCCGTATTGACCCAAATGTTTGGCAAAAGGCTTGGGCTGCTTTGCGGCTGTTTTGACCAAAACGCCCAATGATTTTACGAAATCCGACCGCCTCAGGCCGACCAATGTATTGATCGCTGTTGTGGTTTCGGCGGCTTTTTTGCCGATTTTATCCGGTGACTGCGCCATATCTCATCCTCCCGCTATTCTTATGCGAGAACTTTAACCCTGAATATCGGCCCCGTGCAAGGGTGCCCCTAACGTCATACCAAATGAAAAAGGCGTGGGAAAAAACCCACGCCCTCGTCAGAAACTCTATCCGAGAAAGCGCGGCTTAAGCGGCTTTCTCAGTTTTCTGTGTTTTCATTTTAGCTTTTGTCTTGGCAGAAACAGATGCTTTTTTGCCAAGGGCGGTGATTTTCTTGTTCAAAGCCTTAATTTCAGCTTCGAGCTCTTCAACGCGGTCATTGGCAGAAACAGGCAAAACGGATTTGAACTGCTCAGTGCGGGTTTCGATACGGTCGGAAACTTTGTCCTGTGTTGATTTGAAAACAACACCGGCTTTAGTTTCGAGCTCTTCGCCGCGCTCGACCAATTGGTCGAACAAACCGTCTGTGGCTGAACGGACTTGCGAATAACGCAGTTGAGCGCGTTCAAAAGCAGCGCCGTACAAACCGACATAGGCCAAAGCGCCTTTGCGGGCGATTGTGCGGGCACGAACAATGCGTGACTCAGTTGTTTCAACAGTCTTTTCGACCTTTTTTGTGACTTTTTTAGCCGTTTTCTTGGCTGTTTTCTTAGCAGTCGCCATGATTTTATCCTTTTTAAATGCGCCGAAAACTTTTGATATCGGCGTCCTTGATTCCGTAGATAAGGATAAAAATTAGAAAGCGCGCCCTAATCGGGCTTCACGACCTCAACCAACGAGCATTTTCGGCCGGTTTGCGTCGTCTTAAACTCGACCGGAATAAAGGCGCGAATGATATCCATATTGGTGCGGGTGTGTTGTGACAATTCCGTAGCCGTCAACGATCCGCCGCCGAGCAGAGCCATGGGCAGTAAAAGCTGATCGGCGAGATATTCACCGCAGGCCGGCGCCTGTCCGTCCGCATCAACCGCTGACAGATAATCCTGGGCCTCGCGAACGGCGCCTTTGGCCACGGCTTCGGCTTTGACCCCGTGCTTGCCAAAGCCTGTGAAAATCTCCGTGACATTATCATGATCCAAAATGACGGCGACCACATTACCGGGACCGGGGCTGTCAACATGACGGATTTCACCCTGCGACGGCTCCATACTCATTTGGCGAATGAGAGTCTTCAGCTCCCGCTCCGCAATACCGGGCTTCAGATTAGCCAAAAGGACGTCCGCTTTTTCGCGCACGCGCTGTCCGCGCGTCCGTAAATGAAGCGGAACCGGATTATCAGCAGGTTCAACAGTCAGGGTAATCTGACCACCGCCCGCCGGGTAAAATCCGTAGCGTGAAATTTCTGCCTTACATCGCCCGCCCATTTTGCGAAATTGCGGTAGGAAGGCCTGATTGAAATAATCAAATGTGGGCGACCATTCGTTATGGGTTCCGCCTTCAATGGTCACGGTCGACGGCCCGCCCGCAAAGGACAAAATCGGCAAAACCGTTTGCGCCACCAGCAAAGCCGACCCGGCCGAACCGATGGTAAATTTGTAATCACCTGACTTGATAGCGCCGGGGTGAAAAGCAATCTCTCCGGATTTCAGCTCATCACCTTCAATTTTGGCGTCGCATATATCGGCCGCCGCCCGCAGCGCCGTTAAATGCTGCCGCAAAAGCCCGGGCTTTTTCCGCCCGCCGCGCACGGCTTCAATCCGGACAGGCTTGCCCGTAATCGCCGACAAAGAGAGCGAGCTGCGCAGGACTTGCCCGCCGCCTTCACCCTCAGAGCCATCGATGATTATTTCACGTTTTGCCATTTTATTTTCTTTCGGATTTGCCTCTTTAAGGAGCCGCTGAGCCGGCCTCGTCATATGACGAACGGTTTTTATAGGTCACGCATACCAAGACCTGTTTCATATCCTCACCCATACTGTTCGTGATTATCAATCACGGTATAGGTTCGTTCTTCAGGACACAGGGCTCGCGCGGCATCATTATTACCGGCTTGAATAAGATCATACATTTCATGCGCGGTCGGCGTGATGTCTTCAATCCGGACAATCCAGTCATTGACATAGCGTTTTACCGCTTCGCCTTTCAGTCCGATCTGAATAGAGCGGTGGTCCAACGCATTGTGATGGATATCCCGCTCCGGATCCCATTGAATACGCACGGGCGTGCGCGCCTTTAAGGCATCCCAATCCTGCCGGGACATGTCCTCGGGGATATGGCTGCCGCAAGAATTATCCAGCGCCCAGCGGAAACCGGCATGGGTAATATCGATGGCCAGAACTCGGCGCTGACCGTCGTCTTTGTATCCATAGCCCGCCCTGTACATCATCCAGAGAAAACTTGGTTTTATCCAAGTCATGCGCTCAATTTTGAACGGCGCCACAAAGCGCTGATGCTCGAGCGCCGGTTCGGCGATGGCCTGACTATAGGCCTGATAGACCCTAATGGTTTCGTCA
>CALJNJ010000222.1 GCA_937981945.1 uncultured Caulobacterales bacterium
CCACAACTTTCAGGCTTGCAGGTTCACCGCTTGGGATACTACTGCCTCTGAAATTGGGGGAAATACCAACGTAATAAGGTTCCGAACGCACGGGACTGTTGAGCGATTCCTTGATATAACGCCCACCCGGCTCCGCAACGCCGACAACGATTTCCGCTCGCATGGGATAGATGGATTTGGTCGGATTGTTTTTATAGTCGAACCCATATTCAGCTTTGCCGGCCCCGTCCGTCATCGCCGATCCCATTGAGATAAACTTTTCGCGAAACGGCGCATCGTGCGGTCCAAACCGGTAGGCTACGTAATCTTTAAACGGTTGGCGGTCCAATCGCAGCCGCGCTTCCGCATCTGTCTCAAGTGCCGTGCCGGGCGCGCCGTATAAGAACTGCACGTCGCTGACAATTGTTCGAATTTCGCCCGGCGTTATGGGCGCCTCATCACTCTTAATTTCCAGTCGAAGCTTTTGCGGAACAAAATCCTCAACGGCGAAGCCGACTGTTTTTGTATATTTGGTGCCGTCCGCTTTAATCGTCAGACGCCATTGACCTCTTTGAGCTGATCTCGGGATTTCATATCCCCAATGAACAACACCCTTTGTCTTGGAAATTTCGTCATCTTCTATGCGCTTAGTGGTCAAAACCACACCATTGGGTCTTACAACCGACAACGTCACCGGGCGGTCGCTTTTCGCATTCGCCAATCGGTCCCGCATCATGATTGTAAACTGGGCCGTTTCACCGGGGCGATAAACGCCGCGCTCCGAAAACCCGTAAATATCGATATCGCCGTCAACATAGCGGCCTGAAATATCCTGACCGGAAATAGCCGCTGAGGGTCTGTTCAAATCCAATAACGCAAAGTCCTGGTCTTTCCCGTAGGTCAGAACCATTTTGGCTTTTTTAGGCCCTTTTCCCTCCATTAAGGCCGGCGGGAAAAAGACATGTCCTGAACTGTCCGTTTTCTCAGTCGCCAGAATTTCATTGTTTTGAGCGACCAGGAGAACATCTACGCCGGGCTGAAGTTTGGCGGTATCGATAGACCGTACGGTGACATTCATTCCGTTCTTGCCGGTATAAGTCGTTATCGCCAGATCGGTCACAATGACCCATCTCCAAGCCCGCGCGTAAGTGTTTTCTCGGGGTTCATGCTCCCGGTTGACTGAAACAATATAAGCGCCCGGCTCTAACTCACCGATCATTTCCTTGAGCGGCAATACGGTTGTCACATTTTCATTTTTGACCGAATTAACATCCACTTCACCGGACCAAATACTGACCCTAATTTGTGTCGCTGCGTCGCGTCCCTGATACCCATATCGGCCCTCTTCAACGGTTTGACCGACTCCGGGAACCCGCCTTGCAATCATACGATCGGACACGCGGGAAACCTCGACCATTAATTTGTCGATATTGACCGTCTCGACGGCTAGACCTTGGGCGCCAATGCGAGGCAGAATAATACCTTGTCCGGCAAAACCCACATATTGGGGCTTATCTCCAAATGTAACTTCCTCGGTTATATCTGCGGCCAGTTTCCGATCTTGGATTCCGGGCAGTCCTTCTTTCAAAGTGACTTTATAGTCTTTGGCATAATCAAAACCAGTCAAGCACAAATCATTTCCGGAAACTGTTTGGGCAAATTTAAAGGCCGGTTTGATGTCGATATAGTCCCGCATCTCTAAGTTTTTGAGCTGATTAACGGGCTGACGAAACGCAAAACAAACCTTAGCATCCCGGCTACGTTCGTCTATTTCCCAGCCGACATATTGGAGCGGATCAATTGATGGCTCGGACGGTTCAATTGGGTCGTCGCTGACATTATCTATCGGCGGATCTACAGAGTCCCCGGCATCTGATTTGGGAGTTGTATCAAGATCCGGTTTGGGGCCGGCGTCGTTGCGCGGCTTTATCTTGACTGCCCGAGGCTTTGTCACGTCCGAATAGGAATCTCCGCCGTTACCGGACGACCAACCATGATAGCCAACCCACCAAGCAAGAATAAACAGAAGCGGGATGAGCGCAGCCAAGAGCCAAGACTTTTTCATGGTGATTCCTTTTATGGAGTTTCACCATTATGACACAACCTATGCGGCTGAACTATGCCGGGATTGCGGAAAGATTGTGGCGGCTATTCCCACTCAATAGTTCCGGGGGGTTTTGACGTGACGTCATAGACTACCCGGTTAACGCCGCGGCACTCATTGATAATACGGGTTGCTGTTTCGGACAAAAACTCATGGGAGTAAGGATAGTAGTCAGCGGTCATACCGTCCGTCGATGTCACCGCCCGCAAAGCTAAAACATAGTCATAAGTTCTGCCGTCGCCCATAACGCCAACAGTCTGGACCGGCAGCAATACTGCGAATGCCTGCCAAATATCATTATAAAGACCGTGCTTTTTAATTTGATCTAAATAGACGGCGTCAGCCTCACGCAGAATATCAAGTCTGTCCTTGGTTATGGCACCGGGGCAACGAATAGCTAATCCCGGACCCGGGAACGGATGGCGCTGCACGAAATCTTCGTGAAGTCCGAGTTCCCGTCCCAAAGCCCGGACTTCATCTTTGAAAAGCTCTCTGAGGGGCTCCACCAGTTCCATATCCATGCGTTCAGGCAAGCCGCCCACATTATGGTGTGATTTAATTGTGACGGACGGGCCGCCGTCAAACGAGACGCTTTCAATGACGTCCGGGTATAGGGTACCCTGCGCCAAAAACTTAGCGCCGCCGGCGGCTTTAGCTTCTCTTTCAAAAATATCGATAAATGTGCCGCCAATGATTTTGCGCTTGCGCTCCGGGTCGGTAACATCTTCCAAAAGATCCAAAAACTCGTTTTCCGCGTCCACATGGATCAAATTGATATTGTAATGCTCTTTGAACAATGAAACGACTTGATCGGACTCGCCCTTTCGCATCATCCCCGTATCCACATAAACACAGGTCAGCTGATCCCCGATTGCCTCATGGATCAGAACCGCTGCAACCGAACTGTCAAC
>CALJNJ010000223.1 GCA_937981945.1 uncultured Caulobacterales bacterium
TCCTTCTACAACCGGCTCAATGATATTTTCAGGGACGACTTCCTCGCCGTAATAGTTTTCCTTACGGGCCAAAAGCCGAAACAGAGGCTCTGCAGAAAGAACGACAAAGGCATAAGCCACAAACCCGATAATGGCCCAAGAAGGAAATAAATCCCAAGGTGCTTTGTGACCCTCTTCAAACGGATAAAGTAGAGCCAGCGGAATGGTGACCGCCAATCCGACGACCGGAAGCCAGATGAAACTTTCGATGACCCGTTCCTCGCCCAGAAATAAAAACTTACGGGCAAAGGGGTGGATGTAGTCATCGTCATGATGTTCTGTTGTAGGTGTGTCAGACATTACAGGGCTCCGTCCGGCAGCATGGGTGTCAGGAAGTTACTCATGTCACCGGCAAAGAAAAACAGAATGAGCGCGCCGAGCGCCGTCAGCACCGGCGGAATGATAACCCAGCGATGCAGCTTTCGCTCTTCGGCGATGTGGGCATCTTTTTCAGGATTATCCGGCGGGCGTAAAAATCCGCGAATGGAAATGGGGATCAGGTAAAGCACATTCAGCACGGATGACACGATGAGCGCCGCCAGCAAAATGCCCTTCCCGCTATCCAGCGCGCCGGCCATCAGGAAGAATTTCGGCCAGGAGCCGCCCATAGGCGGGACACCGATAATCGAGAGCGATCCGATTAGAAATGCGCCGAACACAAACGGCATGGTCCGGCCCAGACCGTTCAGCTTGGAGATCTCAGTCCGGTGGGCGATGGTGTAAATGGCACCCGCGCACATAAAGAGCGTAATCTTGCCCCAAGCATGCATGATGATCTGAAGGGCGCCGCCGACCAAGGCCATTGGCGCGGCGAGCATGGCCCCGAGGGTCACATAGGATAATTGAGAGACCGTTGAATAAGCCAGGCGTGCTTTCAGATTGTCTTGCCGCATGGCGATAATGGATGCCAGGACAATGGAGATGGCTGCCACCCAGGACAATATTGTACTCATGGATGATCCTGCGGCCAGAACGGGCCCGAACGTATAGACCACGACTTTAAGCATGGAAAACACGCCGGCCTTTACCACGGCCACGGCGTGCAGGAGCGCGGAAACAGGCGTCGGCGCCACCATAGCATTGGGCAGCCAAGCGTGAACCGGCATGAGGGCTGCCTTACCGATACCAAAGGCAAACAGGAATAAGAGGACGGAAACCGCCAAGGTTCCGGTCCCTTCCGGGAAGACGCCGCCGACTTGGAAGTCGGTCGTGCCGGCGAAAACCTGCGTGGCGATGATGGCGGGCAAGAGCAATCCTAATGACGTGCCCATCAATACCAGTGCGTATATGGTTCCGCCGCGCTTGGCTTTTGCATCGCCCTTATGGGTGACGAGCGGGAATGTCGATAAGGTCAACGCTTCATAGAACACGAATAAAGTGATCAGATTGCCCGAAGCAGCAATGCCCATAGCGCCGGCAATGGCAATGGCCACAAATGTGTAAAACCGGGTTTGGTTCTTCTCTTTATTGCCGCGCATATAGCCGATAGCAAATAAAGTGTTGAGGATCCAGAGCGAGCTGGCGATCGCAGCGAAAACTGCGCCCAAAGGTTCCAGCAAAAACTTGATTTCAAAACTACCGGCAAACCGGCCCAGATAAAGCTCCGGCCGCGCCCCGGACGCCACCATTTTCACAAGATAAATGACATTAGCCAGCAAGGCAAAACCGGCGATCAACGACACGGCTTCCCGAATATTTGGGTTTTTGCGGACCAGAGCAATCAGCCCGGCAGCGATCATAGGAATGATCAATAACAGCGCCAGCGCGACTTCAGCGGAATACGTCATATCAGGACCCTCCCGACATCAGCACGGCGGCAGCGTCGCGCGCAGCATCAGAAATCAAATCAGCATTAATACCAATAGCTACGGATAAGAGCACTAAGAACCACATGGGGATCAACATCATCAACGGCGCTTCGTTTTTGGCAACGACTTCGCCGTCAATCTCAGGCGGTGATTGGAAATAAGCGGTCAGCAACATACGCCCGATATAGATAATCGCCAGAACGGACGTCACAACAATGATTGTCGCGGCCCAATACCATTCTTTATCAAGCGCCGCTTTGACCAAATTAAGCTTGGACACAAATCCTGCGGTTGCGGGCACGCCGATCAAAGACAAACCGGCCAAAGTAAAGGCGCCCATAGTCCACGGCATCATTTTGCCGAGCCCGGCAAAATCGTCAATTCTTGTAATGCCGTAGCGATACCAAAATGCGCCGAGGCAAAGGAACAGCGCGCCTTTGATGACGGCGTGATTCAGCAAGTGCAGATAGCCGGCCGACAAGCCTGCGGCCGTAGCGATCCCGATACCGAGCAGCATATAGCCGACTTGTGCAATGGAGGAAAACGCCAGAGCGCGGCGCGCATCGGTTTGGAATATTGCCTGTAATGACGCAAACAACATGGCCGCAATTCCGAGGCCTGTCAGAACATAGGTCACAACCGTAATCACATAATCAAATGACGGATCGAAAACAGTAAAGGTAAATCGCAGCATTAAGTAAAGGGCTGCTTTTGTTGCCGTTGATGCCAGGAACACGGTCACAAAACTTGGCGCATGGGCATAAGCGCCCGGCAACCACATATGGAGCGGGAACATGGCCAGCTTTAATCCCAGACCGATTGTGATAAAGCCAAAGGCGACCATGGCCACACGGCTGCCGCCGTCAAGATCGGCCAAAATGCGGCCGATATCGGCCATGTTCAGCGTGCCGGTTTCCATATATAAAAATCCGAGACCGATGACGAAAAAGGTCGCGCCGATGGAGCCCAGAATAAGATAATTATAGGCGGCCGTTAAAGCGCGGCGATCGCGGCTGGCGCCCATGGCGACCAAAACATAAGTAGAAATGGACGATACTTCGAGGAAGACGAAGACGTTAAACGCATCCCCTGTCACCACCATGCCGATTAAGCCGGCCACGCCGACCATAAAAGCGGCGTAAAAAGGCGGACGCTTCTTAGGCTCGACCTCAGCGGCAACACTCGGCAGCGCATATAAAGTTGTGAGCAAGGCCATGGCCGAGATCAAGAACAGGACAGGTGTGTTCAGCCCGTCAATGACAAAGGAGATACCATGGGGCGGATCCCATCCGCCCAGACGATAAAGTTGCGATTCTCCGCCCATAATGGTCAAGAGAAGACCAAAAGACGTAACCGTCAAAACCAAAGTGACAATCATGGTGGTCACCCATGATAAGCGTTCGCTGGGCATGATGGCCGTAATGGCGCCCATCAGCAAAGGCAGGATCACAAGCAGTGCAGCGCCGTGCTCTATCAGCCAGCCGGGGTAAGCAGACAAAATATCCATCAGTCGGCTGTCCCTTCCAGATTGTAGCGATAATCAATATTATTGATCACGTCTTCTTCAATGGAGCCGTAGACTTCGCGAATGCGGACCACGAGCGCCAGACCGATGGCGAGGGTCGCCACGCCGACCACAATGGCTGTCAGAATCAGCACGTGCGGCAGTGGATTTGAATAGAGAATCTCTGCGCCGTGATGGGCGCCTCCGGCCGCGACGGATTCGCCCCCGGCCATCAGATTGGTAACGGCAGAAGCGTGATGTTCTTCACCGCCGCCGCCACCCGATCCGTGATCTTCGACCAGGATTGGCGGCTGTCCGCCGGCCACTTTACCAATGGTAATATAGAGCAAGAACACAGAGGTCTGAAATACGGATAGTCCGACCAACTTTTTGATCAAATTCCGCGACGAGAAAACCACATACAGCCCCACCATCATCAGGATGATGACAATTGACCAGTGGTAGTTTTGAAAAATCGTTGAGAACATTACCAATCCTCATCCGTCAGATCCGGCTGTCGTGAGCCGAAAGCATAAAAGATAGCGACCATAACGCTGGCCACCGCCAAAAGAACACCCAGTTCAACGGCCAGAATGCCGTAATGCTGTCCGTGAGACGGATGGTCGGGCGTGAACACGGAATAGTTCAAAAACTCCCCGCCCAAGAACCAGGTGGCAACACCCGTTCCGCCATAGAGCAAAACGCCTAAGCTCATACCGATGCGAACCCAAGACGGCGGGATCGCTTTCTTGGCCGCGTCCAGGCCGAATATCAGAGCGTAGAGAATAACGGACGCCGCTAAAATAACGCCGGCCTGAAATCCGCCGCCCGGGCCGTAATCGCCGTGGAACTGCACATAAAAGGCAAACATGGCGATGAGCGGGATCAAAAACTTAGAAACAACACGGAGAATAACATGAGGCGTCATGATGCGTCTCCTTTTCTCACGGCGTCTTTGGGTAAGGGCCGGCGACGCGCCGCAGGTGCAGCCGCCTTGGAGATGCGAACCCCATTGGGCTTGGCGCGCCATTTCCCGGCATTGCCGTTAAGACCGAGGAGTAGCAAGACACCGAGGCCGGCGGAAAACACCACGACGGCCTCCCCGAACGTATCATAGCCCCGATAACTGGCCAAAACGGCGGTCACCACATTGGGGATGTGAATGTCATCCGCCGTGCGGCCAATGTAATCCATGCCCACATAGGAATTGGCCGGGGAATGGGGATCACCATACGCCGGCATATCGCCCAGCGCGTAAAACATCGCCAAGCCTATGAGAACCACAATAATCAGAGGGCCGATTTGCCGGCTCATAGGGACCGGCAAAGATTCCCGGTCTGCCAGAAGCATGGCCGCCAGCATCAATACTGTTGAAACGCCGGCGCCAACAGCGGCTTCGGTAAAGGCCACATCAACGGCGTCCAAAGACACAAACCACATGGCCGAAACCAATGAGTAAACGCCTTGAAGCATGACAATGGCAAATAAAGAGCGCAGCCGAACAATGGCAATGGCGACAACCACCAACATGGCCATAAATCCGATATCGAGAATAATGGTCGAAGGCATATTAGGTCTCCTTCCCGATGTCTGACGGATCCGGCGCTTTGTAATTTCCCAGCATGGGCTTAAGCCCCGCTTGGTAAGCTGCATTGGCAATGGCATGTGTTGCCGTTGGCGATGTCATAAACAAAAACAGGCCGACCAAAAGCAGTTTAAGGGTCATTTGCGACGGCCCTGCCTGGATCATCAAACCCAGTAAGATAAGCTCCGCGCCTAAAGTGTCGGTCATGCCTGCGGCGTGTAAACGGGTGAAGAAATCAGGCAATCTCAGCACGCCCAACGTACCGCCCAGAACAAAAAACAGACCGGCAAAGATCGACGTAATGGACGCGCCGTTTATAATAAGCGGTAAAAGCCCCGACCAATCCACTTGCGAAGCAGTATTGCCGGCTTCAGCAGCTGCAAAAATAACGGACATCATGACTCGCCCCCGTCGCGGGTAATATGGGCATCAGCCAATGAGACATCGAGCGCGCGATATCGGAAGAACTTCAAAACAGCGATGGTCGCGATGAAGTTCATCAAAGAATAGAGCAGCGCAATGTCGACACCGTCGGGCCGATCAATCACAAAGCAAAACACACAGAGAAATAAAACGGTCTTCGTCCCGAAGGAGTTCACCGCCAACAGCCGGTCATAAAGCGTTGGCCCCAATAACAGACGGCCGATCATCATAGCCATGCTGATGAGCAAAAAGAACGCGGCGCCTAAATTGGCATAAGCCATGAAATGTTCCATCAGCCCTCACCTTCAATCTTCGGCGTTTTGATCTCTCCGACGGACCAGCCGGCGCGATCTGCCATTTCCGTAAAATCGTTGGGATCGCTCATTTCTTCAAGCAGTGCATGAACCAAAATTTCGTCTTCATCCATTTCGATACTGACCGTACCGGGCGTCAGGGTGATGGAGTTTCCGAACATGGTTTTACCGATTTCAGATTTGGGCGTGGAGGGAATTTTTACCAAGGTCGGGGAAATTTCCAAATCCGGGCTAAGCACGGCTTTCACCACTTGAAAATTGGCTTTGACGATTTGTTTAAACAGCCAGGAAAAATAGCTGAAGGTTTTAAAGCTGTGCAAATACGGGACGGTTTCTTCGTCCAATATTTTCATTCGCGCACACAGGCCCAAAACCAACAGAATGGAGATAGCGCCCAATGATAACAACATTTTGTTCGCCAAATATCCGGAAAGAGACAGCCAGTAGAGCGCCATGACTATGGCGAGCACCAATCCAAAGCGCAGCATTACCCCTCCGTTTTCCGGTATTATGATTCACCTAAAACGAGGGTTTAGCGGCCCCGGCGCTCCGGGCCAAGCCTTAGAAACGGAAATTCGGTAAAAAAGTGAGGAAAATCAGGCTTAGCTGCGTGACAAGTCGGGTTTGTACCCAAATACCAGTGCTGCGGTGATAGCGGCGGCGCCGTAATCTTCTTCGCGCGGTATGACGCCGTCTTTGATATGCCGTAACACGTCTTCATTCAGCGATGAGGTCAGTGACCAATTCCAGTAGCGCAAAACCGTCTGGGCTTTGTCCGTGGAAATCTCGTCATAGGTTGAAATAACCCGAAGCAGATCCGGATGATCATTCCCCGCCTCATCGGTTAACGGGCGGCGCAGGGCTTTCCATATCTTACTGACAAATTCCCGCTTCAGACCGGGTGCCTTACACAAAATTGCAATCGCTTCACCCGACTGATCCGTCAGGATTTGAGCGCCGGTCGCCGGTTTAATTCCGGCCATATAGGAAATTTCCTGAGTTATCTCTCGGGTCAAACCATTGCGCTCCGCATCTTCGAGCGCGGCTTCCAAGCCTTCATATTGACTGCGGTCCATAGCGGCGCGGTTCCGCTGACGACGCTCGATGAATTGCAGGGCTTTACGGACGGATGAATCAGACCATCCGCTCGCGGCGGCCTTGGGGTACAGGTCAGCACAGGAATCCTGCAGAACTGTCCGGGCAATGGAAAAACGCTTGAGAATTTTCCGTCTGGCTTCAGGCTGAGCCCACCAGAACATTGTCAAACCATGGGACGGACGAAGTTCAACACGGGTCAGAAGCAATTCGACATATCGGTGGTGATTGCGGCTCATGCGTAAAATTCGCTGGATCGCCGTCTCGGAGAAATTTGCAGTTTTATTTTGAAGAACCTGCTCCACAACCTCTTCTTCCAAAAACTCAACCAGAACGTCGACAACGGCGTCCGCAATATTGCGGCGCTGCGCCATAACTTGACGGTGAGATTTTGGAACTTTTCTGGCGATTTGAATCAAATCCGAGTCCGACAGGCTTTTGCTCTTCTCAAGGACATGACGGGCTACGTTTAACTCATCTTTCGCCAATATCAGCAAAATCGTCCGCGGCGCCTCATTGAGCATGACCAAACGCTTGGCCACGCCCTCGCGCAGCTCAATGTCGGCTTCGCGCAGTAATTCCACCAAAACATCGCCGGCCATATGGCGTTCTTGGGGGGCTAATTGACTTTCAGGTATGCAAATCACGTCCGCGAGCCGTTTTGCCAATTGGCGCCTGATATTATCAGGATCAACAACATTGGACGCGGCGGTCTCCGTCAGTTCGAGAGCTGGTTGCGCTTGCATGGTGGGCCTTAGTGTAAATTTACAAGTAGAATCATAAAACGAGAGAGTTAACCAAGCGTGACTAAAATATGCGTCTTGCGCATTGTCCTTAAGCGACTATGTAGGATGGAAATCACCCTTTTCAGAGATCTAAATGCCAAAATTCGACCTCACTGCCACACCGCCTACGCCCGTCAAAAAACCAAAAACAATCGAACAATTAGGGCGCGTCAGAACCGATGAATTTAACTGGCTTAAGGACGAAAATTGGCAAGCGGTTATGCGCGATCCCTCCCTGCTGGACGGCGATATCCGGACCTTTTTGGAGCAGGAAAACAGCTATACCAAGGCCGTAACGGCCCCTCTAAAAGGGCTGCGCGATGACATTTTCGAGGAAATGAAGGGCCGGCTGGAGGCGGAAGATCGTGATGTCCCGGCCCCTGACGGGCCCTATGCCTATTATCACCGCTACCGCAAAGGGGATCAGCACGGGATTTACTGCCGAGCGCCCATAGAAAACGGCGATATCGGAACAGCGGGCGCGGAAGAAATTATTTTGGACGCTGATAAGCTTTCCAAAGATTATCCGGGCTTTTTCAATTTGGGCGCGGTGATCCATAGCCGGGATCATAAACGCCTTGCATGGTCACTGGACGGCAAAGGCTCGGAGAGTTTTGAAATTTTCATTACTGAGCTTGAATGCGGCAAAACATATTCGACCGGAATTGACACCAGTACGGGCGGCATTGTCTGGGCCTCTGACAATCAGACCTTGTTTTGGGTCGAAAAGGACGACAACCACAGACCCTATGCGGTGATGTCCCGGAATATTGATGAAAAGGCGCCGGCGCGTCTGCGCTATAAAGAAGAAGACCCCGGATTTTTCGTATCCGTAAGCGAGTCGGATTCCCGCGGCTTTATTCATATGAGCGCCCACAACCATACCACGACGGAGCTTTGGATTTTGGACGCAGGTTCCCCGGAGGACGATCCGGTTTGTTTCGCGCCGCGCACGGCCGGTCTGGAATACAGCCTGCATGAACACGGCGGTTACTTCTATATCCTGACCAATGCCGGCGGCGCCGTTGATTTTCAGATCATGAGACGTCCCATCAGCGACCCAAAGGCAAGATGGGAACCGTTTATCCCTCATGAGCCGGGCACGCTGATTTTAGGCATGGAAAGCTATCGCAATTATCTGGTGTATCTGGTCCGCGAAAATGCCCTGCCCCGTATCATTATCAACGACCCCATTAGCGGCAAATCCCACGATATCGATTTTGATGAAGAGGCCTTTGGTCTGGGGCTCAAAGGGGACCAACCTTATGAGTCGGACGTCATGCGGTTTGTCTATTCATCGCCGACGACGCCGGCGCAAGTGCTGGATTATAATATGAGTGATCGCAGTCGTGTTTTGCGAAAAACCCAAAATGTGCCGAGCGGGCATGATCCGGCGGATTACAAAACAGAGCGCCTAATGATCAAAGCTCGTGACGGCGAAACTGTTCCGGTGACGCTCCTTTATAAAACGGGCCTTGATGTGAAAAAAGCGCCCTGCTTATTTTACGGTTACGGATCTTACGGCATCACCATTACGGCCGGTTTCCGAACGTCGGTTTTATCCATGATTGATCGTGGGTTTATTTTTGCCATCGCCCATGTCCGCGGCAGTATGGCCAAAGGCTATCAATGGTATCTTGACGGGAAGCTGGAGAAGAAAACCAATACATTCAACGATTTCGTCGATGCGGCCAAGGGGCTGACGGCGATGGGTTATTCCGCGCGCGGCCGATTGGTTGCCCATGGCGGATCAGCCGGCGGCTTATTGGTGGGCGCGGCGCTCAACCAAGATCCCGGACTCTGGGGCGGCATGATCGCCGCCGTGCCTTTTGTGGATG
>CALJNJ010000224.1 GCA_937981945.1 uncultured Caulobacterales bacterium
CAAGATATTCGCGCTCTTCGGCTTCGCGCTGTTGTTCTGCGGCGCGGCGGCGGAGTTCTTCCAGCAATTCGCGAGAGCGAGTTGCATTATCTCGGTCATCGATATCTGCCGTATCATTTCCGCTATCAAATCCGTCATCGCTGCGGCCCAACGGATCATCTCCGTCCTGACCGTTTTCATCACCTTGTCGGGATACAGCTTCTGCCAGCGCTTCTCCGGCTTCGCGTAGCGCACGAATGGCATCTTCCTGCGCTTGGCCTGCACCGGCCAGGTTGCCCTCTTGCAAGGCTTCTTCACTCAGGCGCATAGCTTCCTCAGCTGCGCCGATGCCTTCCGCAAATTGTTCTTGCAGTTCGCCAGTGCCGCCCGCGCCGCGCTCTCCGGGTTCTGTACCCGCGCCGGAGCCTGACCGGTTTTGAGCGTCTGATTGTCCTTCACCGTCTCCTTCGCCTGTCTCGCCGCTATTTTGACCGGGCTGTTCACCTTCACCGTCTTCACCTTGTCCGTCTTGCCCTTCACCTTCCGCAGGGAGCGTGTCTCCAAGATTTTCCAAGAGGTCGCGCAATTCGGCCTGACGTCGCGCTAATTCTTGCGGGTCAAGTTCTTGCTCGGATTGGTCGTTGCGTTCGGCTTGTTCGGTTTCGTCTTGTAGGTCGCGTTGTTTTCCAGTGAGGTCTGCCAAGTCTTCCAACTGTTTCTTCTCTTCTTCCGACATATCGCCGCCCGACGGTCCACCGTCACCGCCGCCGCCACTGCCTTGCGAGAGTTGAATTTGCATGTTTTCCAGCAGTTCGGCCAATTGCTGTAAAGCCCGCCGCGCGCCTTCGGAATCGCCTTGCCGGTTAGCTTCTTCGATAGCGTCCAGCAATTCCTGAATTTGATCCAAATTCATGCCTTCGCCGCCGCCGCCGCCGCCGTTTTCAGCCGTGTTGCCGTCTTCGATCGCTTGACGAACCAGTTCTTCACGATAACGGTCCACCGCTTCATTATATCGGTCAAACAATGTATCAATTTCGCGCTGCGGGGCTCGCCGCGCTATGCCATCACGAAGCGCGGCTTCAGCCTCCTGCATTTCCTGCAGGGCCGTTCCGAGTGTTCCGAATTCAGCGCGAATTGCAATATTCCATAGATCTTCCGGAATGCCGGCCAAGTGATCTTTTTCTTTGGCATATCTGAGACGCGCTGCCACATTTCTCAGACCCATATAAACAGCCGGATCCTGAAATAACCCTTCCGGTCGATCGGTAACCGCGTCAATGAGAAGGGCCGCCCGTTCAATTGATTTAGGGGCGCGGTCCATGCGAAATTCAGGCTCGCGCGTATCAAACCATGGCCGGTTCGACCACTCTTTGCGGGATAATTTCGGCAACGGTTCATATTCGGTTTTGCCCGCCAGAACTAATCCGCGTTGCTCGACGATTGCTTTGGCCAGAGGTTCAATAAAAATCTTGTCAGGCACTGTGAAGAATACGGGTTCTGATTCCGCAATCTGTTCCAGCCCGTCCTTGGCATGTAAAACCGCTTTGACCTTTTTTCCGGCCCATTCATGCTTGGTCAAATTAAGCGCCGCGCTGCTGTCGTCTGACTTTCGGATAGGCGCGCCAAGGGGGACGTCCACATCTTTGATTTGCATTGGCGCGTCTTCATCGTCCTGAAGAAGGATCATTTTAAGAGTCAGGGTTTCGACACCGTAATCATCACTCAGCGCGTAGCCAAATGTCAGCCGGTCACGCTTATCAGCTTCCGGATTGCGGACAAAATTGACTTTGGGTGGTGTGTCTTTGCGGGTGTCAATTGTCCAGACTTTGCGTTGTTCCCCAATCCGCCAACGGGCTGTGCTCGGAGATTTTACAATGGCGCGGACCTCAAAACTGTCCGGGCCAATTCGGGTGAGGGCAAGATGTTTAGAGCCGCGCTTTCCGGAAAGCCTGAGACGGGTCGGATCTTTGGTACCGATGATCCGCGCGACGAGCTCAGACCCTTCAGGGACTTCGACCTTATTAGTGTTCTTGAAATAGATCGGCGGGCGACCGGTATAAGCCGGCGGATCGACCCAGGCTTCGAAAATGACGTCATCGCCGGCGGCGCCGGTAATCCACCCGGGCGTTAAGCTGTGGCGCAATCTTTCAAAACTGTCGCCGGTCCCGATCATTAGAGAGAAAAGCAATGCAACGGGCAGAATGAATCTTAGATAATATTTATCGCGCGGGGCCAAAACAGGGCGCGCTTTTGGCGGCCCTATGTTTTCCAGGGTATGCTCAGCGCGGGCGTAATGACGTTCCCACCCGGCGTCCGACATTGCAGGCCGGTCATGGATTGTATCCAGCGGACGATGATCCACTTCAGCGTCAATTTCGACCCGTCGCCGGGCATTTGAAAGGGTTGGTTTTTTAACCTGCCGGGCGCGTTTAACAGCCAAGACAAAAATAATGACAGCGGCGATCAGGGCAATCAGGCGAAACGGATCACCGATATATTGCCAAAGGCCTGAAAAAGCGCCGATCAGAAAAAGTGATATAAACAAAATCGCGAGCAAAAAGATCGGCCCGTAATTTTCCCAATACAAAAATGCCTTTGCCCGGCGCGTGAGCCGAGCTGCTTTTTGGATCAATATGTCGTTCCGGGAAGACATTAATGCTTTATAGTCCGCTTTGCCTGATCAATGCATTAAAATTACATAATAAATCATCTAGGAAAGCCAGCTTGGTATTCGCTCGGTTTTCAAGATGTCGTCAATGCCGGGACGTTCGCGAATGACTTCATAATCGGCCCCGTTGACCAATATTTCAGGCACTAAAGGCCGCGTATTATATTGCCCTGACTGGGCAGCGCCGTAAGCGCCTGCCGTATGAAAGACAATAAGGTCGCCTGAATTGCACCTGGGCAAAGCGCGGTCTTTGGCGAATGTATCGCCGGTTTCGCAAACAGGACCGACCACATCATAAAGAACTTCCTCGAAATCCGATCCCGGGGCTTTGACGGGTTCAATGTCATGGAAGGCGTCATACAGAGCCGGGCGCAACAGATCATTCATCGCCGCGTCTAAAATCAAAAAGTTACGACTGCCGGTTTCTTTGGCATAAATCACTTTGGACAGGAGAATGCCTGAATTGCCTGAAATCATTCGTCCGGGTTCAAATATCATTTCTACATTGAGGTCTCTGGTCATTTTTTTGACCATGGCCCCATAGTCTGCCGGGTGCGGCGGAGCTTGCTCATTGTTCCCGTAAGGAATTCCAAGACCGCCGCCAATATCAAAACTTTTGATTACGTGTCCCGCGCGCCGCAGTCGTCCGATCAGTTCGGAAACTTTTTCAATCGTCGCCTCGAAAGGTTCAAGTTTATCGATTTGACTGCCGATGTGAACGTCAACGCCGACCACGCGAACGGCCGGCATTTTCGCGGCCAGTGCATAGGCTTTTTCGGCATCATCCCAAGCAATGCCAAATTTGTTTTCTTTTTTGCCGGTTGAGATTTTCGCATGACCGCCGGCCGAAACATCAGGATTTACCCGAAAGGCAATATTTGCGATCGTGCCTGTGCTTTGAGCCGTTTCATTGAGCGCATAAAGTTCGGGAATGCTTTCCACATTAAAGACCCGAATGCCGGCTTCCAAAGCCAAGCGCATTTCATCCGTGGTTTTGCCAACGCCGGAAAAGACAATTTTATGCGCCGGGATGCCCGCGGTGAGGGCGCGAATTAATTCACCGCCGCTGACAACATCTGCCCCTGAACCCAGCTTGGCTAAAGTCGCCAAAACAGCAATGTTAGAATTGGCTTTTACGGAATAAGCTATCAAAGCGGTAACATCATTGAAGACTTCGGAAAAAACCTTGTAATGGCGCACAAACGTAGCCGTAGAGTAGACATAAACGGGGGTTCCCACGTCGTCGGCAATTTTGGACAAGGGAACATCTTCGGCGTACATTTCGCCGTTTTTAAAATCGAAATGACGCATGACCTAGCCGGACGGATCAGTATCGGAATTATCGCTGTCTTGGGTTTGCGGCTGTTCAGCCTTTTTGTCGCCCCAAAGCGGCGGCGGCGTTTTCAGGTCTCCTTTAACCCCGCAAGCTCCGAGTGCAAAAGCTGAAACCAAAGCAGTCAGAATAAGTTTGCGGCGCATGTTCGTCTCCTAATTTAGAATTTCTCTTAGCGCCGGTTTTATCAATGGTCGAGTCGAAAGCTGCGCGACAATTGAACCGAGTGCCCGAATTTTCCGTATGGACCTGTATATGACCGTTTATTCATTGGAACCTGTGACCGCGCCGCGTTATCAGGACGGTAGGAGGAACTATGCGACTGATTTCTGCATTTATTTTAGCATTTGGTCTCGCCCACATGGCGGCCGCTGATGAGCCGGAGCTTCGAGACTTAATCGAGTGCACGCCCGGTAAAAGTTTTTCCAAAATGGCCGGTGGTCTCGCGGATTTGGACGATGACAAGCTTGATACAATCAATACTAATCCGTCATTTACCTTGGAAGCCGCGGACGGCGGCGAAATGCCGGAACGTATTTTTATCCGCAGCGGCGAAACAGATATAAATCTTGATGTTTCGGACGAGGGCGAAGTTGCTGATTTCATCAATTTATTTCTGGAGGACGAAAAGGCGGAGCTCTGTGTCGAAGATCCCAGCCGCGCCGGAAAACCCAAAGAAAAAGGCGCGTTCAGCATGGCGATGAAATTCAACATGAATTTTATCGACAATAATGGGACCTATCCTTTGCCCGTGTTAAAAGACGGTCTTAAAGACGGGAAGTCAGCGCTTAAGAAAATGATGCCGGGCCCTGTCTCCCTCCTGATACCCAAGCTCAGCCATATTTACATTGAATATGAAGATGACATGACAGAACCGTCTTTTCGGGCACTTGACGGCGACCAAGACCTTGGCGAGCCCGGTTTCGTTAAATTTGGACCTGCCTTTTTGATTGCTTATGAGGATTTAAAGGATATGGATGCTGACACGCTCAAAGTGCTGGGCGGCGCTCACACTATTTCGCCGTCATTATCACCGAAACGCATGGCCAAGCTCATGGGTGAACCTGAAACCGAAGAGTAAGTATAGCCTCGACAACCTAATTGTTATAGATTTTCCCGAAACGGAGGGTTTTATGCGGCTTGGGATCTTGGGACTTATTAGTGTTTTGGTTTTAACAGGGTGCGGAAACAGTAATGAGCCTGTTTCAAAAGCGCCGGTCGATTTGACGGACACTTACACGGTTATTTCTTATCCCGGCGATATTAGTCCTGTGCTGGCGGACAGGTTCTCAGGACTGGCTATGGACTGTGTCCACCGAGCATATCCCAATAAAATTGCACGCACCTACAAAAATGATGATGAGATCGGTTCGCCGCAGGATTTGTTTCCTGTTTTTTACGGCTGTTTTGATTGGCATTCATCAGCGCACGGGCACTGGCTTTTAGTTCGTCTTTTGCGGGTTGGTCCCAAAGATGCGCCGTGGCGGGACGAAGCCTACCGAAAACTGGGTCAAAGTTTCACGCCCGAAAATGTCGCCGGAGAAATTGCGAGCTTTAAAGCCGTGACTCCCGGGTCGTGGGAACGCCCGTATGGTCTGGCTTGGTTTTTACAACTGACCGCAGAGCTTCGGGAATGGGATGATCCGCAAGCCAAAAAATGGCTGGCATCCTTGGAACCTCTTGAAGAGGATATCGCTGACAGTTTGAAGTCATGGCTGCCGAAATTGGCTTACCCCATTCGCCTTGGCACCCATAATCAAAGTGCGTTTGCTTTTGGTTTAATGCTCGACTGGGCGCAGACATCGGGCGATTTCAAAATGGTTGAGCTTATCACTGAGCGCTCAAAATATTTCCATATGAATGACGTCAATTGCCCGATGGATTATGAACCGTCCGGGGAAGATTTCCTCTCACCCTGTCTAATGGAAGCGGATCTGATGAGGCGTATATTGTCACCGGATGAATTTGCCGTCTGGTTTGGAAAATTTATGCCTGATGTTCCGTCTGACGGCAGCGCCGATTGGTTGGCGCCGGGAATAGTGACGGATGCCAGCGACGGCAAATTAGTGCATCTCGACGGGGTCAATTCTTCAAGGGCGTGGAATTTGTATAATATCGCCAGGTCCTTACCTGAGGATGACCCGCGCATACCGGCTTTGGTTGCGGCGGCTAAAGTTCATCAGGACACGGGCGTTGCAGCTGTTTCCGATGAGCATTATTCAGGCTCTCATTGGTTGGCCAGTTTTGCAACTTATCTGATGACGGATCGCGGCTGGAATTAGGGGTTATCGACCCATCATCTTATTCCAGACTGCTAAATTGACGTAACCGTCGGCGACCATTCCATTGGCTTTTTGCCAGGCTCTGATGGCGCGACGGGAATTGGGGCCGATCTGTCCGTCGACGCCTTTCGTGTCATATCCCAGGGCTGTCAGACGGGCCTGCATTTCTTTTTTCTGAGTAAACGAAATCTGTTTGTCGTCACGCGGCCACGGCGTAGAGATAAGCCTGACACCCTGAAACGTCTCTGCCAATTGCGTGATTCCCATGGCGTAGCTTGTGGAGTTATTATATTTTTTGATCACATCGAAATTTTTAAAAGTCAGGAATTTCGGGCCTCTATGTCCTGCCGGGACCAGTAATTTGGCATCTAAAAACCCGGCATCTTGGGACCAATTCTGCCCGCCCACCGGCCTAACGTCCAGCCCTGTCCAATCATTCACTGTTCGTTTAGTGCCGTCAGACAGCGTATAATCAAAACCTGCCGGCAACGCGACTTCCGTCATGGCGGGTTCGCCCCATCGCCATCCGTGACGGGACAAATAATGGGCCGCCGAGCCTAATGCATCGGCTTTGGAGCCGCGTAAATCTATATTGGCATTATTGTCAAAATCGACGGCATAATCCCGCATTGTCGAGGGAATAAACTGCGTCATGCCCATGGCGCCGGCCCAGCTTCCGATGAGTTGGTCGCGCCGGATATCGCCACGCGCGAGCATATCCAGAACGGACAAAAGCTGTTGCTCACCAAACTTTTGACGACGTCCGTCATGTGCAAAAGTCGCCAAAGCGTCGACCACATTATAGTCGCCTTGAATTTTACCGTAAGCGCTTTCAAGTCCCCAAATCGCCGTCAGATAGTGTTTGGGGACTTTATATCGGTCCTCAACTTGTTTGAATAAAGCGGCGTTCTCGCCGAGTTTGGCACGGCCCTTATTGAGTCGGTCCGCCGAGGCGGCTCCGTCCACATAAGACCAGATGGGTTTTGAAAATTCTGGCTGTTTTGAATCCCGATCCAGTGCCTTTTCCGTGATTTTAGCCGGCAGGATCACAGATCGGACCAAATCGCCGTCATAGCCTTTCAAAATAGCGCGATTGATGAAGTCCTGTTTCCAGCGGGCAAATTTCTGTGGTCGGGACTCGGCAATTTGCACCGTGGTCTCGGCAATGACCGGCTCTGCAGTAGTCTGCAGGGTTTCGGTTAGCCCTTGTTTCAGCTCGGTTTTTGGGGCTTCGGCCGCCGAAGTCTTGGCTTCGGACTGCGTGGCGCAGGCTCCGAAAAAGACTGCCGTCATAATAAAGGGGAAGAAAAGTGATTTGTTTCGCATAAGACGTGTGTAAGACTTCGGATTCAGGGCGTAAAGCGTATATGTCACAAGCGGCAGCTTTTCGGTTGACTTTTGGGAATCATCCTCATATCAGGCGCTTTCGAATTTAAACGATAAGAAAGTGCAAGACCATGAAAGTCCGCAGCTCTTTGAAATCTTTGAAAAAACGTCACCGCGACTGCCAAGTTGTGCGCCGCAAAGGACGTCTTTACGTTATCAATAAAACAGACCCGCGTTTTAAAGCCCGCCAAGGGTAAAAATGCTGTGACAGCTTCGGCTGTATCTGATGTCGCCTCTTGCCAAATTTGGTCGGGGGCGTCAGTGTATTTGGGCGTATGAAATTTATTGTTCCCATATTCCTTCTGAGTGTGTTTGTAACAGCACCTGCGCAAGCACAGATATTGGATAAATTGCCGGAAATCGACATCCCGGATGCAATCAATAAATTGGACGAAAAGCTCGAAGAAGCGCTTGAGAAACCCAAAGATTACTCCCATTTGCCACCGGCTGCCGAGCGCGAAGCTCGGCTGAAGGATTTATTCCGCAAATTAAAAAAAGAAGACGATGCTGATACGGCTAATCTCGTGGCCGAAGAAATCTGGGCAGTGTGGCTGGATTCAGGATCTGCCAGCGTTGATCTGGTGCTTCGCCGTGCAACGGCTGCGGACCGTGCCGGCAATAAAGAGCTGGCAAGACGCCTGTATGATAATGTGACGACGCTGGAACCGGATTATGCCGAGGGATGGTCGCGCTCGGGGCGTTTAGCGTTTGAAGAAGAAGATTATGACAGGGCTGTGGTTGAAATTACCAAAGCTTTGATCATTGAGCCCCGACATTTTTACGCGCTCTGGACTCTCGGTAATTTACTCGAGAACCTTAATCGGCGGGATGAAGCTCTCGCAGCGTATCAAGAAGCTCACGCGGTTTATCCGGCGATGAAGACCGTCAAAGAACGGATGGAGCTTTTGGAAAGCTATGTGGCCGGGGACGTGCTTTAGTCCGGTAAGTTTTCTGACAAAAACCGTTTCACATTTTCGCCCATAACTTTGCGGATTGCGCTGTCTGAAAGACCGCGCTTTCTGAGCTCCTGCGTGATGATCGCCAGTTCGGATGTATCGAGCTCGGTTCTGACCGTCCCGTCAAAATCAGACCCCAACGCTACGGCATCGACGCCCATTAAATTGATAGCTTGAACGATAGCGCCGGCAATACCGGAGGGAGAAATATCGCAGATCGCGCCATTAAAATATCCAACGCCCAACAGACCGCCGGTTTTTGAAATTTTGACCAGAATATCATCCGGTAGATTACGCTTTTTTGTATTGGCACAATTCGCGCGAATTCCGCCGTGAGAGATGATAATTGGATCGTTTGACAGGGCCAAAACATCGCGAACCACTTGTTCGGAAGAGTGAGCCACATCAACAATAATGTTCATCTCCCGCATTTTGCGAACGGCGTCTTCTCCAAACGGGGTCAATCCGCCTTTGCTGCGGCCATGCAGCGACCCGCCCAGTTCATTGTCAAAGAAATGCTGTAAACCCATCATGCGGTAGCCTTCATCATAGAGACGGTCTATGTTTTCGAGCTTACCTTCGAGCGGGTGAGAGCCTTCTGTTGCCAGAACGCCAATAATTGTCCCGGGCTCT
>CALJNJ010000225.1 GCA_937981945.1 uncultured Caulobacterales bacterium
GACTGGGTCACATAGAAAATATAGTTTTCGATATCTTTGACATCCACATCAACCCAGCCGGCGATCGGCGAATTGGTCGGCAAAGATGTATTGCCCATAAGCGCGCCGATATCCTCGTGACTGACTGCGTTGGCGATCATGGCCAAATCGCCTTTGACCGGCGTTATACCCGCCGCTTCAATGGCGTCCGTGTCCATATAGGCGGCGTAGAAATCACCGATCTTTTGTTCTTCCGTGCCGAGCGCTGCGCCTTTGGCAGCGGCGGCTTCGATGATGGCGCGAACATTATCATTGGAACGATCGCCCAAGACTGAAAACGCGCCGTAATTGGATTTGTCCGCCGGGATCTCCGTATTGGCAAGCCATGTACCGTTGACAAATTCAAAGAAATTATCACCGGGACGCACAGCCCCGTCCATGTCCGCCAGCGCCACTCCAAAACTGCCCAGTTCGGGCGTGGTTTTCTTGACGACTTTCGAAATTTCGGATTTGACCTTGCCGTCTTGGTCGACGCTCTCACCGCCCTTACAAGCGGCCAGGCTTAAGACCAAAAGACTTGGTACGATTAAATGTCTGAGTTTCATTTTTAGCTCCCTATAAAAATCTCAAATTATTCAGCCGGTAAGGGCCGGGCATGTTCGGGCACGGCCGGCTCAGGTCCGAAATCTCCCAATACAACTGCTACGTCAGGATCATAGGTGGACCCGAGCTTTGGTTGGCGCTCACCGGTGAACAGCCATTTCGCCGTTCTGCCGATGTCAACACCGATACCGTACAATGCGGGCACCAACATTAACGTTAAGAAAAAGTCGAACAGGACGCCAAAAGCCAAGGCGACGACCATGGGCTTAAGAAATTCCGCCTGGGTCGAGGTCTCAAACAGAATGGGCATAATGCCGACAAAGGTCGTGACCGATGTTAACAGGATCGGTCTGAATCGCGCGACACAAGCATCAAGCATGGCTTGGTAGGCGCCGACACCCTGCGCTCGTAATCGGTTGACATAATCGATCAAAACCAAATTATCATTGATGGCAACGCCGGACGCGGCAAAAAATCCAAAGATTGATAATAGTCCAAACGGAACACCCGTCACCATATTTCCGAAAATCATCCCGACCAAAGCAAATGGAATAGCCACCATAATTAGAAGAGGTTGCGCATATGATTTAAACGCAATGGCGAGCAGCACATACATTAGCGCCAAAATGACAACCAAAGATATTTGAAGCTCTTGGAAGAATGTCTTTTGCTCCAAATCATCGCCGGCCAAAATACGGGTGACCCTTGGATGTTGCCTTTCCCACTCAGGGAAGAACTCGGTTTCCAATTCTTTTTTGATTTCAGCGACTTCTTGTTGACTGCCGCGCGCTGCAGCGCCGACATATTCAACCCTTTGGCGGTCTTGGCGTCTGATACGGCTGACACCTTCAGCGAAACTGACTTCTGCAACTGAATAAAGCGGAACCTCCACACCGGCAGCGGTTCGAATTCGGAGATTATTCAGGCTATCGACGGATTCCCGTGCGGCCTCAGGATATCGTACCATCACTCTTACGTCTTCACCATTTCGCGGCAGTCGTTGAACTTCACGGCCGTAAATAGCTTCCCTGACCTGACGCGTAACTCCCGACAAGGTAAGGCCAAGGCTTTCGGCGTCAGGTTTTAGCTTAAACTGCATTTCCTGTGCCGACGATTCCAAACTGTCCCATGTTCGTGAAATCTTGCTGTAACTTTCAAGTTCCGCCTTCAGATCCAGGGCGGCCCGATTCAAATCTTCCGGATAAGCGGACGCCACCCCGTAATAAATCCCGTTGCCGCCGCCGCCGGGACCGGCGCTAAAGCCAAAGTTTACGCGGTAAGCATCCGGCACGGGGCCTAAATATTCTTCCAGCTTGTCTGAAATATCTTTGGTCGCCACATTCCCGCGCTCATCCGCCGGGTTTAGAGAGAAAAAAGCTTGAACTGCGCGGCGATCGGTAAAAGCGCCGCCGGCCGGAATAAGATCACCCTCAACGCCAAAATCCTCTTGGCTTCCGCCGTTCAAAGCATCGACGGCATCTTCGAGCTGCTCTCTGACCTGATCGCGGCGTTCGAAAGTTGTCCCTTCCGGGAAGCGGATATTGACCATGATCATGTCCATTTCGGGACTTGGCATAATGGCGCGCGGCGCGACGCCGGACACTAACATTCCCATGGTGAAAATGAGCAAGCCGACAAATGTCGCAAGGGTCAAATATCGCAGGCGGATCAACATGGCGACAAATGGGCGGAACACATTTTTAGCAAATGTGATAATTGAGTCTGCAATTCGTTTTTGGAAACGGGCAAGACGCCCCATTTCGGTTCTGTGTTTCAAATGGCGAAGGTGAGCCGGCAAAATGAAGAATGCTTCGATGAGCGAAAATGTGAGAACGGCAATCACAACGAGACTGATCGGTTCCAAAAACTGACCGTTTGCCCCCGATAAAAACAGGATCGGCAAAAACATCATAATGGTCGTAATAACCGCAAAGAAGACCGGCTTGACCACTAAATTTGCGCCCCCAATAGCGGCAGGTTCACCCTCAACACCATTTTCAACGTGGAAGTAAACCGCTTCACCCACAACGATGGCGTCATCCACCACAATGCCGATCACCAACAGAAAGGCAAAGAGAGACATCATGTTCAAGGTTACACCAATAATAGGGGCCACGGCCAAGGCGCCCATAAACGCCGCGCCGATACCGATGGTCACCCAAAGCGCAACGGCAGGGCGCAAAAACAATGTCAGCATAATCAGGACCAAACCCATGCCTGTCAGAGCGTTCCAGGAAATAAGCTTCATGCGGCTGTCAAACATACCTGACATATCGGCCCAAATATCAAATTCAATTCCGGGCGGCAGGTTTTGGTTAAGTTCTTTTTCAAACTCGCGAATAGCCACACCTGAATCCGTAATGTTCATTTTCTCAGGCGCTATTACCTGAAAAACGGCGGCATCTTTTCGGTTATAGGTGGCTTTAAACTTTTCCGTTTCAAATCCGTCGATAACATTGGCAATGTCTTTGACCCTTATGGCGGCCCCCGACGCGGTTTGCTTCACGATAATATTATCGAATTGCTCTTTGCTGTTGGCCAATGACCGTGCCCGCAGCTGAATATTGCCGCCGGTCGTCTCAATGGTCCCTGCGGACAAATTGACCGACGATCCCGATATGGCTTGGGAAACTTGGTTAAACGTCAGATCAAATTGTTGAAGGGCACTTTCCGATATTTCAATGGTAACTTGTTCCGGAACTTTACTGATATAATTAGTCAGCTGAAGCCCCGTCAGCTCGGTCAGTTCAAATCGTAAATCATTGGCCATACGCTGAAGGGCTAATCTGTCCACATCACCATAAAGCGCCAAATACATAATATCCATTTGTAACCGAGAGCGAAAAACTTCCGGACGAAATGAGTCGGGCGGCAGGTTTCGAATGGTGTCAACCCTCGCCTTTATTTCATCAATCATTTTGTCGAAGTCGACATTTAATTTGGTCGAAACCGTAACATTGCCGCCGCCTTCAAAGGCCGTCGCCTCAACTTTGTCGATTCCGTCAAGACCGTCTACCGCCTCTTCGATGCGGACGATTAATTGCTCTTCAACATCCCGCGGGGAAGCGCCCGGCCAAGAGACAGAAATCGTCACACCATTAAAATCTGCCTGCGGAAACAATTCCCGGTCCATACTGTTATAACCGAAAATACCCGCCACGATCATAATGAACATGAGCAGGTTAGCGGCAACGGGGTTTCTGACAAACCAACTGATAATCGATTTCATAATTTAGTCCTACTCGTCACCCGAGCTTTGCTTTTCGCCGCTTCCGTTTCGGCGTTTTTTCTTGTCGTCTTTATTTTCGGCATCTTTATCCGAGTCTTTATCGGCAGCACCTTCTTCTGAATTTTTCATCCAGTCAGGTTTAGGCGGATCGACCAAAACATTGCTCGGATCATTGATATCAATAGCCTTCAGAGTCATGGTAACGCGGGAACGTTCCATGGGCGACAATACAACCAACTCGCCGGCTTCTACGCCGCTGCGCAAAACAGCCCGCGTTGGCGAGGTATCAATCACATCAGCATTGCGAATCTCAGCCTTACCTTTGTCATCAACCACATAAACCAAATCATCAGGGCGCAGACCGTCACGGGGGATAATGATGACGTTTTCATATTTCTTCCCGATCAGTTCAGCGCCGACAAACAGGCCCGGCGCTAAGGGCATGCCTTGGTTCGACAGACCTTTGCCATAAGGGTCAACCACTTCGGCAATCGCCGTCATGGTTCGGGTCTGGGTGTCAAAACTACTATCCGTTCGCATAATGCGGCCGGTCCAAATTTGGTTTTTCCCGGCAACGACGGCTGAAAGCTTAACCTCCGGAGCTTCGGCTCTGCTCTTTGCAACAAACGCAATCGGCAGATCAAGCTTGGACAAATCACTATCCGTCAGCGCCAAACGAACTTCGAAGATATCCGTTGAAAAAATTCGGCCAAGCCGCGCACCCGGGCCTACGAATTGGCCCAAATCTGATGATTTCGCCTTAACACGGCCGTTAAACGGCGACCGAACATAAGTTCGTTTCAACTGCAAATTGGCGGCTTCGAGCTCCGCCTTTGCGGCCATAAGCGCGGCTTCTGCTTGCTGTCGCTGCGGCCGGCGCAGGGCCAAAGCTGTGGGTTCACCGGTTCCCAATTCTTCAAAATCACGTCGGGCTATTTCTCCTTCGGCGATTTCCCGTGCCAAAGCCTGTTCCGCTTGGGCGACGCCTGACTCGGCCCGAATAACGGAAATTTTGTAATCGGAATCATCAATGCGGATGAGCGTTTCGCCCTTTTTAATAATGCCCCCCTCAATGAAATTCGGCGATACATAGACAATCTTGCCCCCGACTTCGGGGACCAAATCAATCTCAGTTCGCGCGCGCGCTTCACCTTGGGCCGCGACACTCAAATTAATGTTATCGGCCACGGCATAATCCGCCATAACCGCCAAAGTGTTAAACGGTCGTTTTCGTTCTTTTGGTTTTTCATTGGCTTTTATGGTCAACAGGGTCGCCGCAGCAAATCCGCCTATGATCAACACAAACAAAAACAGCAAGATGAAAAATCTCGCTGTTCCGCCGCGGGATTTTACAACGCCCTGCTGCGCTCTAATTTTATTATTCATGTGTTAGTCCATCCTTCGGGGCGTCCCCCACTAAACTATAATCCTATTGTTTCGTCCCCATAAATGCCGCCGCCCAAGGCAACATGTAATCGGACGCGATTGGTCAGTCTTTCTGTTCGCGCGCTGATCAGCTGGCTTTCCGCAGAAATTCGCCGCGACTGCGCATCGAGTAATTGTAATATGGTCGCCAAGCCTTCGGCATAGCGCCGCTCCAAACGCTCTTCGGCTTTCAGGGCCTCATCCAATGAAACTCTGAGAGCTGCCTCACGCTCTGCTAAACGGGCTTCGGCGTCAAGAGCATTTTCAACTTCCAGATAGGCATCCAATACGGTGCCGGCATAGCTTTCGGCCTCGCGGCGCAGTACGGCTTCTTGGCGGTCGACCTGCGCGTTCAGCGCGCCGCCGTTAAAAATCGGTTGGGTTAAATTACCGACCAAATTGGCCACCAGGGAATCCAAATCAAA
>CALJNJ010000226.1 GCA_937981945.1 uncultured Caulobacterales bacterium
GGCTGTTTACAAACGTCTCAGTATGGAAGCGCAGGACGCGCTGGAGGCATTTCTCAATCGGGCGTTGGCACATCAGCGCCAGTCCGCGCCGTCGCTCCAGCACTTTTTGCAGGAAATGGCAGATGATACCCAGCAGATACGGCGTGAAATGGATATTGCGCAGGGCGAGGTGAGGGTCATGACCGTCCACGGCGCCAAAGGCATGGAAGCACCCGTTGTGTTTCTGCCGGATACCACGCAAACTCCGCGGGATAATAATCTTGAAAACTTGCTGCCGTTCGAAGACGGCTGGGTATATCTGCCCGGAAAACGTACCACGCCCGCTCTGCTGAAAAATGTGCCCGAATACGCAAAAAAGCGCGAAACCCAAGAATATATGCGTCTGCTTTACGTGGCGATGACGCGGGCAGAAAGCCGGCTGGTTTTGTGCGGATTTCATTCGGGTACCGGAAAGACGGGTATCGCCAAGGGGTCCTGGTATGAAGAATTAGCCGAAGCTATGGCGCGGATTGCGCCGGCCGCCCAGCCCGATATGTGGGGCGAGGCGCGCGTGTTCGGCCGGCAACCGGAACCGTCTGCCGAAACAGGTCTCGAAGCCGAAGTGACGGTGGAGGACATTCCCAAATGGGCCTCTGTCCTTGCGCCGCCGGCGGCACAAAAAGCCCGGAAAGTCACGCCGTCCCATTTACTGGCCGGTGACAAGTTTAGCGACGTGCCGGTCCGGTCGCCTTTATCGACGCGGCCTGATCGATTTATGCGGGGTAATCTGACCCATAAATTGCTGGAAGTATTGCCCGAAGCACACCCCGATCGCCGCCGCGAAAGCGCCCGCGCTTTTCTGGCTCGGCACAAAGATATATCGAACGAACTCCGCGACAGTATCGAGCAGGAAGTCATGGATATTTTGGAGCATCCGGAATTCGCGCCGTTTTTCGGGCCCGGCAGTCATGCTGAAGTCTCGCTGGCCGGGCAAGGGAAGGGACTGCCCGAGCATTTGCGGCTGAACGCGCAAATTGACCGTCTGGCCGTCACCGATGACAGCGTCCATATTATTGACTTTAAGTCCAACCGGCCGCCGCCGACAGAGCTCGAAGACGTACCCGATATTTACTGGGGGCAGATGGCGGCTTACCGGGAAATGATCAAGCTCACCCACCCTGATCACAAGATTGTGTGCGGGCTTCTCTGGACGGACGGGCCCCGACTGATGATTTTACCTGATGAAGGTATGGACGCGGCCTTGACGCGCATAGGGACCGTGCCTACCTAAAGATCAAATAGATTCTAACGAAGGGACCGACCATGGCGACCGTGAAAGTCAGTGACAGTAGTTTTGGGGACGATGTCTTAAATTCAGACACACCCGTATTAGTAGATTTTTGGGCCGAGTGGTGCGCGCCGTGTAAGCAGATCGGACCTGCGCTCGAAGAATTATCCGAAGAATTTGACGGCAAAATGAAAATCGCAAAGGTCAATATTGATGATGACCCGGACACACCGGCTAAGTTTCATATTCGCGGCGTGCCGACTCTGATGATTTTCAAAGGCGGCGAAGTGGTTGCCACTAAATCAGGCGCCCACGCCAAAACGGTTCTGTCCGAATGGATTGCCGAGCACGTCTAGGCGTCAGACAAACCCAAGATCAGGCGCCTGAAAGGCGCTGAGATTGGGCAATGCCACATTAATTTCATCATCATCCAGACCAAACCAGCGCCCGAGCGGCGCTGCATATTGCTCGACGGCTGTTGACGGGATAAGGCGGCCGCTCCCGGCGTCATAGTCATGGCCGAAATCATAAGGCGGAATGTCGCCGTAAATATTACCGCCGACAACCGCATCTCCGATCACAAAATGATGGCTGCCCCAACCGTGATCCGTCCCGTCGCCATTTACGGCTAAAGTCCGTCCAAAGTCAGAGGCAGTAAACAAAGTCACATCATTGGTCAGCCCCATTTGCACCAGGGACTGATAGAATGCCGTGACCGCCGTATCTATTTCCGTATGTTTGGCCGGCAGGTCCGTCACTTGATCGGAATGTGTATCAAAACCGCCGATTGCTACAAAGAAAATCTGCCGTGGTTTGCCGAGTTGCTCACGAACAGAAATGGTCTCGGCTACAGTTTTAAGTTGTTGCCCCAAGAAATTACCCGGGAACAAAGTTCCGAAATCCGTTTTCCCGTCTATCGCCGCTTTATAGGTTTCATTGGTCACAAGAGCGCCGTTCATGGCCGCGGCTATATCCCGCTCTATCAAATTAGACCGGCTGAAATTCATAGCTTCAAAATGATCTCTGAGCTTTTGATAGATTGCTTCGCCTTCATTGGTTCCTCGAAAACCTTCATAAAAATTGAGCACTTGGTTTTCACTGGCACCGCCGCTGCCGACCTGAAAGGATTGCGTGACGTCGCCGGTGAGGAAGAGCTCATTGCCCAGACTGGTAATGGTCATGAAATTGGAGTCCGAAAATCCGCCCGAATTAAAAACGGCATCGGCAAACTTACCGCCCCAACCAAATTGCGCACCTTCCGGCTGGCTGGACATCCAAGTGGATTGCTGATCATTATGGGAGAATAATCGTTTAGGGGTTTTGACAGATCGTTGGTCCCACTGGGTTTTTGTCAGCGGCACTGATAACGGCCCCACATTTCCGATAATGGCCGCAGAGCCGGCATCAAACAAATTTTTGATCCCTGATAATTGTTCGGGCAGGGCAAATCTGCGCCCGCCAAAATTGGCTGCATTGTCCGGAACAATTTCGAGTAATCGATCACGGGCTCGGGATGACCCGCCCGGTTGATTGGCATAAAGCTGCATGAGCGGCGCCCGAATTTCAGAAAAGCGATCATAGCTTGATGGGTCAAACGGAAGAACCGTATCGTGATTATCCATCCCGCCCAACAAAAAGACACAAACCAAAGCTTTATATCCGGTCGTATCGGCGGCGTGGGCTTGAAAAGCTGACAAGGTCGGCAACAGACCGGACATGCCGAGCAAACCCGCGGCGCTGCTTGTTCTCAGAAAGTTTCTGCGTGTTGTCATCCGCTTATCCTAACGTGTCACGATGTAATCAGGGGCTGTCATCATCAGGACGACGGCTAATTGGGTCCGAAATTCCGGACCGTTATAATTGGGGTCATCCGGGTTTTCGAGCGGCAGGTCTTCTATGATCGAGATGATCGTATCCTTGCTTTCCTGCGACATGGACCCGTGACTCAGCAAAAGATCCAAACGATCAATCAAGGCCGGAACATCTTGAGCCAGGGCGATTTCATCGGCGTAGTCCGGAATGAAACTGTTTCGGCTGTCGGGATTGTCGGCATTATTGGCGAGCAATTCCAGGGAGAAAAAGGTCATGAAATTTGCGTAGCCGGCGATTGATGCCGCATTGACCAATTGCATTTCGGGCATTGTCAGGCCGGCGCTGCCGGTTTCCGTTCCTGGGGCTATATGACCCGGCCGATAAAAATTGAACACCGACGGCGATTTATGGGGGGCTTGCGCCAGCCAATTATTTGACCCTGTATTCCACAAAATGCGGGTGAACTCCGGCGTTACCGTTTCAACGTCAAAGGCGCGGGCCCAGTGGATAAAGCGCAAAACAGGTTCGCGGACTTTCCCAAAATCATCGCTTTCAAAACCGGTAGATTCTCGGGCTTCGTCGTCAAACAAAACGGCAGCTATGGTCGCCGCGAGATCGCCGCGCCGCCCCGCACCGACGGCTTCTCCCGACGGGAGCGTATAAGTCCCGCCGGCAAAGGCAGTAGCGACGCGCTCAATATAGTCCGGCTGCGGATGGCCGGTGACAAAACGTTGTATCATTTGCCGGGCAATAAAGGGCGGCGTGTTGGGATGGTCGATTAAAGCGTCCAATGCCATGTCTACGCTTTCAGTGCCGGAGGTGCCGGCGGGAATTGTGGTGCCCAAAAAAGACTTCTCTAAATCCGAATGAAAGTCGTCAAAAATGATCATGGGCGAACTGTAATCCTGTAATTGCAAAGCGTCGCGCCGCGGATAAAAATCCGGATGATCAAAACTAAACCCGGTGAAAACCTTTGCCAGTCCGGTGACATCATCATTGTCGTAAGTCTCGATCGGATTTCCATCATTGTCGGTTTTGACGGATCCGTCCATATTCAGTTCCACCAGTCCAATGGTGAATAATTGCATGATCTCGCGGGCGTAATTTTCATCGGGCATGCGTCCGGTCGCAGGGTTCCCCTTCGTGTTTTGTAAATAAGTCAGATAATATCCCATGGCCGGCGAATAGGTGATATCCTCGAGCAGGTCGCGATAATTGCCGAAGGCATGTTCCGTGAGCGTGTCTTGGTAATCGGCAAATGTGAAGGGAAGCTCATAAAGCTGCGTTCCTTCGAGATGAGATGCCACAATGATTTGCGACAGGGCAAAACTGATCCGCTGGCGAAGCTGATCTTGCCCCGCAATAGCGTTTTTCCAAAACAGTTCCGTCGGTAGGTTTTTGACTTCATTGGTAAAACCTACCCCGGGCGTAAAGGCGCCGGCTTCTTGCGCGGCGGCATTGACGATGTTGAGGTTATAGCTTGGCGGGGCGTTCATTTCTGACACAAACCAATCGGACGCCAAAGTTCCCGTGAGCGCGTCAATTTCTTCCATGTTCGCGCCAAAAGAGGCCTGAGCTAAAAACCGGCTGGTTTCATTTTCTGACTTAAAAGCGCCTGTCGGCGTGGTGGTTCCGCCGCCGCCGCCGCCGCCGGGTGGTGGTGTTGAGGATCCGCCGCTGCTACCGCCCCCGCCGCCGCAGGATGCCAGAGCCAGAGCCCCACACATAAGTGAAGACAATAATAGTTGTCGGGTTTTATTTTGTTTCAATTTTAATTCCCCTGCATCGTCTCTTATGGCCGTTTATAATTATAACGGACGAGCTTGAAAAAACCGTCGAAACTTCCCGAATTTAATTTTTGATGATTGTTGCGCCGGGGGTTTCAACGCCTTTGCCATAGCAAATTTTAGCCGCTGAGACAATTATGAGCTACAGGTGGGTTTTATCAGTCGTCGAGTTCATAGGTCAGGGCCATGAACACATCTTCCAAATCCGGCTGTTCCGTGCGCAGATCGGCGATGGATAATCCGGCGGATTTAACTGTGTTGAGCATGCCTGAAATGGAATCCGTGCCGCTGCGATATTGAATCGCCAAATCGCCGTTCCCGGTCAAAGCAATGTCGAGATCTTTGAGCTTGGCCGGGATCTCGGTCAGCTCTGTTGTGGGTGTGATTATCAATGTCCGCTTATCCAAGCGGGACAAAAGCGTGCTCTTATCCTCATTGGCGGTGATTTCGCCGTTATGAATAATGGCGATGCGATCACATAAAGCTTCGGCTTCTTCCAGATAATGGGTTGTCAGAATGATGGTTGTGCCGCCGGCGTGCAATTCCTGCACATATTCCCATAATTGCCGGCGCAGTTCGATATCGACACCGGCTGTGGGTTCATCCAGGATCAGAACAGGGGGATTATGGACCAGGGCTTTGGCAATTAAGAGCCGTCGTTTCATACCGCCTGAAAGCTGACGCACATAGGCGTCACGTTTATCCGCCAGGCCCAGCGCCGCCAAAATTTCTTCGCTGCGGCGTTCGGATTTCGGGACGCCGTAATAACCGGCTTGAAGCTCAAGCGCTTGGTACGGCGTAAAATAAACATCCATGGCAATTTCTTGGGGGACAACCCCAATGGAGGCACGTGCCTGCCGGGTTGCCGTGACAATATCATGACCGCAAATGGCGGCGCTTCCTTCGGATTTAACCACAAGGCCGGCGAGTATATTGATGAGGGTAGATTTACCGGCGCCGTTGGGACCGAGCAGACCGAACATGCTGCCGCGCGGTATCTCCAGATCAATACCTCGGAGCGCTTCCTTGGCCGGCGCTTTCTTTGTAGCCTTATAGGTTTTTCTCAGGCCTTTTATGTCGATTGCCGGGCTCATATATTTCCTTGGCACAGCCTTTAAGCAGTTCTTGGGAATTGACGCGGGGCTGTGCCTCGCCTAATTAAAAATCAACTACTGCATAGGATGAGTCCATACAATGTCAAAAGGCCCGAAAGTCGAAATTGTTACTAAAACCCGGATTGCCTGTGACGGCGGGGGCGGGGCGCTTGGTCATCCCAAAGTCTGGATGGATATGGCCCAAGGCGATGAAGTCATCTGCAAATATTGCGATAAGGTTTTTAAACTGGATCCAAAGGCCGAAGCCCACGGGCATTAACCGGCCTCCGGCATAGCGATATCGACGACTATTCCGATATAAATTTACCCTCTGCCGAGACGCTTCATCCGGCGCTGCCGCGCTTGGCGGCTTTGGCCAATTTGATGGATGCAAAGTTTAAACTGCCGGGTATTCCCATACGGTTTGGACTGGACGCGATTATCGGCTTGATACCGGTGGCCGGCGATACGATCAATTTGGCCATTGCCGGTTATATTGTGACAGATGCGGTCAGGCTTGGGGCCCGCAAACGCGACATTATCAAAATGCTGTTCAATATCTTCCTGGACTGGTTGATCGGGCTCATTCCGCTGATCGGAGATATCTTTGACGTGACCTGGAAAGGCAATTTGAGAAATATCAGAATTTTGCAAGAGGCGTTGATGCGCGAGGGCGCGCCCAAAATTAGTCCCCCGGAGGTATCGAAATAGCTTCAAAAAGTGTGCCGGTTCGACGAAAAGGCGGCTTCATATAAATACCTTGAAACGAGCCTACGCAAACGTCTTTGTCGGCTCCGTTATACCCAATAGGAACGCCCGGTGGATGGCTCATGCCAAATGATGTCACATCTCCCAATCTCACCGGGTCAGCGCCGATGATGTCATCTTGATTGCGATATTTTTCAATCGCAGCGGGATGACGAATGTAAAAACCTTCGTCGTCAGACCCGACGATAACATCCGGAAAGAAAATTGGAATGTAGCCGCGTTCGATTTCGGCTTGATCAACATAGGGACGCATTTCTTCAGAAATGATAGAGCGAACTTTCAAACATTGATTGTCATCAACAAATAGAACGACCTGTCCGGAGCTCAGCAAGGTTGGGGGGACATCAGGATTTTCAGGGTCGGCCGAAACCTTAAAGTATTTTATTTGCGTTTCAGGTTTGTCGGTTGGCGCCGTGGATGCACAGGCCGTGATAGTCAAAAAACAACATAGAGTAGCAATCCGAAAGGCCATCCTAATTATCAATCTTAAACACATAGCGTGACGCCCATGGTCTAGTCATCCGGCAGCTCAAATATCGGCGTCATGCTCATGATACGGCCATTTTCATCCTTAGTAACGCTAAGTGGAGGGCTCAAATAAACGCCCCGGCGACTGCCTTGGCAAATATCCGGGTTAGCTCCGTTATGTTCAATAATCTTCCCCCCCATCGGCTCACTTATACCAAAGGCCGTGACGTCCCCTAATCTGATCGGGTCGGTCCCGACGATATCATCTCTTTGGCGATAGTCTTCGACAGCGGCAGGATGGCGAATAAAAAACCCTGCTTCATCCGACCCAATGATGGTTTCGGGGAAAAAGATCGGAATAAAACCCTGATTGGCGTTGGCCGGCGTGATGACTGATTGTTCGGAAATGATAGAGCGAACTTTCAAACATTGGTTGTCATCAACAAACAGAACGACGTCCCCGGTGCTCAGCAAGGTTCGGGGAGCATCAGGAATTTCAGGGTCGGCCGAAATCTTAAAGTATTTTATTTGCGTTTCAGGTTCGTATGTACGGGCCGAATTTGCGCATCCGGCCAGGAGTAGTGTAACGAGAATTCCTGAGCGCCAAACCATCAATTATCAATCTTAAACACATAGCGTTTGGTCACGCCCATGGCCGGGACCGCTTCACCATTGACGGTTTTGGGATGAAATTTCGTTCGCATGGCCGCGCGCTCGGCCGCTTTGACAAAGTCCTTGCGATATTTTAAGGCGCGAGCACTGACAAGTTCCGCCATTCTGACTTCACCGTCTTCGTCAATATTCAGCGATAAAACCACAATGCCTTCTATGTCTTTGCGAAGGGCCCGTTTCGGATAACGCGGTTTGACGTTTTTGCGTATGGTCGGGCCTTTGATCCGCGCATTTGGCGTTCCGGGTAGGGTTTCAACCGGAATTGACGGCGGAATATAGGCGTTCTCCACGATGACAATGCCGCCGGCCATTTCCGTATCGCTGACCGCGTCATCAAATTGATCCGGCGGCGGGGTGAAATCTTGAGGCTCTATTATCTCGCTGTCTTCCTCATCATCATCGGTTTTGACCGGGATTTCCTGACCCAAAGCCAGTTTGACCGCCTCCATGTCAGCTTCGCGGCCGCCCAGTAATTGCGTGCCCCAAATATCTTCGTAAAGCCCCAGAGCGGCCAGTTTTACCGGTTCACTGGTGGATGTATTATAGACCACTTGGGTGAGGGCGGCCCAATCTTTGGCTTCAGCGCTGTTGATCACTTCAAGCTGAGCTTTGGCGGCCGGGATACGATCATGATCCGGATAAGTGTTGATGAAGTCAATCAGGCGCGCACGTCGCAGCGCCGGTGATGTCTCGGTCAGGGCTTTGCCGTAAAGTTTAAGCACGGCTTTGGCGTCGTCATCAGACTCAACCACAACACGGCGGTTCTCCGACGACCAAATTGCGATGGCTCCTAAAAGGGTCAGACCCAACAGAATCATGGTCAGGACTTTCAGGCGATTAACGGTCTTACCGGAGCGCTCTTCATCCTGTTCCTCAATGTCGTCGACAGATTGATACATAGACCTAACATATGCCCGGGCTTTTGTACCTGCAAGCCTTGCATGCCTTGAAATTGCATTCAGTGAGGCGCAAAACAGTGAAAAGGAGAATCAATGTCCGGTGCAATAGTGGATCGCAATTCCCACGTCGTCCTTGTGGACGGGTCGGGATATATTTTCAGGGCCTATTATGCCCTGCCGCCGTTGACCCGTAAATCGGACAAACTTCCCATCGGCGCCGTGGCCGGATTTTCCAACATGTTGTTCAAACTCTTGCGTGCGCAAAATGATGACAACAGGCCGACCCATTTCGCGGTTATTTTTGATGCGTCGGGTCATACGTTCAGAAACGAAATTTACGACGAATATAAGGCCAATCGGTCTGCGCCGCCCGAAGATTTGGTGCCGCAATTTCCGCTCACCCGTGACGCAACTATTGCCTTTGGCGCGCCGTCTATTGAGCAAGTCGGCTATGAGGCTGATGATCTGATTGCCACTTATGCCAAACAGGCTGAAGCTAAAGGGGCGAAAGTCACGATTATTTCGTCGGACAAAGATATGATGCAACTGGTCACGGACCGTGTGCAGATGCGCGACACCATGCGCAATAAAGATATCGGGATCGCAGAGGTCAAAGAAAAGTTTGGCGTCGCGCCTGACAAAGTCATTGATATTCAATCTTTGGCCGGCGACAGTGTGGATAATGTGCCGGGCGTTCCGGGGATCGGCGTGAAAACAGCCGCTTTGCTGATCAATGAATATGGCGATTTGGACAGTTTGCTGGAAAGAGCCGGCGAAATACCACAAAAAGGCCGGCGCGAGAAAATGTTGGAACATGCGGACTCGGCGCGTCTTTCCCGCGAGCTTGTGACCCTCAAAACTGACGTGCCTCTGGATGTATCCTTGGAGGATTTGGCGGTTCGGGATCCGGACCCGGAAGCTCTGTTTGGCTTTTTGGAGCTGATGGAATTTCGAACCCTGACCAATCGAGTGCGTGACGCCATTGGTGAAGGGGCCACGGAGGGTCTGCGCCGCGAAGATACCGGTGATAAGCTGCCCGTCATGGCCGCCATGCCGCCGCCGGCCGTGTTTGACAAATCCAAATATGAATGCGTGCAAACACTTGATCGGCTGCAACACTGGATAAACCGCGCCTACGAGCGCGGCGTGGTGGCGGTCGATCTGGAAACTGACAGTCTCGACAGCGCCGCCGCCAATATGATTGGTGTTTGCCTGGCCGTTTCTGACAATGAAGCCTGTTATATTCCGCTGGGTCATACAGGGGGCGGGGATTTGCTGGGTCACGGGGCACCGGAGCAAATCGAGTTAAAAGCGGCCCTCTCGGCCCTTGAGCCTTTATTGCATGCGCCCGGTGTTTTGAAAGTCGGGCAAAATTTCAAATATGATCTGGGCGTGTTTCGCCGTTATGATTTATATCCGGCGCCTTATGACGATACCATGCTGATGTCTTACGCCTTGGAAGGCGGTCTGCACGGTCACGGGATGGATGAATTATCCGAAATGTATTTCGGCCATAAACCGGTCAGTTTTAAAAAACTTGCCGGTACGGGCAAAAACGCCCGCACATTTAACGAGCTTTCCTTGGAAGAAGCCACGCCATATGCGGCGGAAGACGCGGATGTGACCTTGCGCCTGTGGCAATTTTTCAAACCTAAACTCGGGCAAAAACAGGTTGCGACCGTTTACGAAACTCTTGAGCGGGGCCTACCGCAAGTTTTAGCCAAAATGGAAAACCAGGGCATCAAAGTTGACCGCTCTGTCTTGGCGCGTCTGTCCTCTGACTTTTCCCAAAAAATGGCCGGTCTGGAAGCGGAGGCGCAAAAGCTCGCCGGGCAACCGTTTAATGTCGGCAGTCCGAAACAGCTCGGCGATA
>CALJNJ010000227.1 GCA_937981945.1 uncultured Caulobacterales bacterium
AAATAAGCTTCAAAGCTTAAACATTTAAAGAATTTATCGAGCTCCCTCTTGGGGGCTCTTTTTTTGAACCATTTTCCGGGTTTTGCTGACTATACTCATAGCAACTGAATTGGAATGGCCGTGAGTACAACGCGCTCAGATAAGGAAAAAGCCCTGGATGCCTATCAAGCCATTTTGGCGATGGATGGCGATCGGCGCGCTTTTAATCTTTTATTGAAGCGCTGGCATCCCAGATTTTTGCGCCTGTCTTATTATCTGACAGGTCATAAAGAAGATGCCGAAGATGTTCTCCAGGATGCCCTTTTGACCATCGCCAAAAACATTGGACGTTTACGGGAGCCTGAGCTGTTCGGGTCTTGGGCCTGCACGATTATCAGACGGCGTGCTGCCGACAAAATTAAAACGGCGACCAAACACCGCCGGACGGCCAAGGCCATTACGGAGCTGCCGGTCCTCGCCTCTGCCGACCCCGAAACCGGACTGTCGCTGAAACAAATATTAGAGAGCTTATCCCCTCAGGACAGCCGGCTCATGCGTCTGTCTTATGTCGCCGGCTTTACAGCCGATGAGATCGGCGCCGGATTGGGGATCCCTCCCGGCACGGTCAAATCACGCTTGTTCCATATTCGCAAAAAACTTCAACAATCCGTTAACCCGAAAGGAGATCAAAATGTCAAATTTTGAAAACGATTTAAAACAAACTTTATCCGGTGAAGATGAGCGCTTTATCAAAGATTCATTTGATGAGGGGTTTTACGCCTCGGTCTTTGACAGCCTGACCGACAAGAGCAGTATTTATCGCTGGACTTGGGTCGGCATATTTTTGTTCAGCGGAATTTTATTTTTCGCTATTTGGAAGTTTTTCCAGGCAGACACGATCAAAGATCAAATCATGTGGGCGGCGCTCGCGATTATGGGTAACTCTGCGCAAATCGCCCTAAAAATTTGGTTCAATATGCGTCTCAGCCGCCGTGATATTCTGCGGGAGCTGAAAAAAACTCAATTAGCGATCGCCGCGGCACGGTAAGACCTTCCGCTTCATATTAATAATTTATAAGACACTCAGCCTATCATTTTGGAGACGGCTAATTTATAGGCTGGCATATGAGAGCACTTTTATTACTGGCTTTGTCAGCGGCCCCATTTGTTTTTACCCCGACAGCGTTCGCTGAAGAGCTTCGGGTCAACACGGTCGCCGCCGCTGATATTTCAGCAGCTTTCAGACCTGCGGCTGAGACATCCCGCAAAAAACTGGACTATACATTTCTGGATGACATGCTGGATGTGTCCGTCGTCAGTTTAGGTCCATCAGACCGGCGCCGAAAATCCCGTCCGCCGGTTATGACCGGGTCAAAAATTGTGACCGGTCATATTTCGGCCTACCGGCTCGAAGGCAATCGCATTACCTATCACTTCCTCAACGAATCTTATCTGGAAGATTTGATTTTGTATCGGCAGGAATTGGAGCAGTTGGGAGGCAATATAGGCCTGACGAATTTGTCAAAAAAGGAACAATTAGCCTATTGGTTTAATCTTCATAATGTCGCGATGATCGAACAAGTCCTTAAAGACTATTATACGAAATATCCAAGCCGCATTAAAATCGGCGAGGTTCCTTTGGATGACGCAAAAATTCTAAACGTCAAAAACATTCCGCTCAGCCTCAGGGACATCAGAGAAAAAATTGTTTTCCCAAACTGGAAAAACCCTGACGTTATTTATGGGTTTTATCGCGGCGATATAGGATCGCCGGCTATTCAGACTTTTGCTTATTCCGGTGAGAATGTAGATACTCTGCTTAAGCTGCAAGGCTATGAATTCGTCAACGCGCTTCGGGGCTTTAATTTAAGTGAAAAAGCCAGAAGAGTATCGAAACTGTACCATGAAGCCCGTCAATTTTACTTTCAGGATTGGGAGAATGATATCGAGGCCCATCTTCTAAAATATGCGCGAGATGATGTGGCAGAAGAGGTCCGAACGCAAAAGCCGGTTATCGTGGATGAATATGATGACTTCATCGGTGATTTAGTTGGCGGTCAAAGGCCTCGCGCAGGATTGTTTCGTCTAAAGACCGCTGCCGGATTTCCGCTTGATAGCCAAATCCCGTTTGAAGCGCAGCGATTGATCAGCGAAAATAAAATCAAATATGACACGCTTAAAGCCAAGGGTCTGATACAGCGCGGGACCGTTATTATCGAAGATATTGAAACCCGCGATCCGGATGCACCCGATCCTTAATTATGATCCAAAACCGAGTTACCGCATTACGAGACTTGCCTGATCAAGAGCTCTTGGAAAAATACTGTAGGAGCGGGTATCGGATGTTTAAACACCGCCCGAGTGGTGTTTATTTTTTAGATCTGCCGGGCGATACGGAAACGCCGTTTGAGCAGCTCATCGATGAGGCTGTTTTGCAGCCCGAAAAAGCCTATGATATTTCCTTTCTGACGGCGTTTAAAAAAGCAAATCCTGAACTTATGCATGATGTTATTCTGCATGATTATGTGGTTGAGGACGCGCTCTGGGTCAGTGAAATTTTTCAGACCTCGGTTTTATCTTCCTACGCTAATGATGAAGATTGTGATTTTCTGGCCGTCGCTGAAAACGGCAAGCTGAAGCGCCTTCGCATCAAAGCCGGGCGCCGGGAATTACGACAATTAGGCGAAGACGAGGCGCGGGCGATAATAACGGAAATTGCGGCCGTGAAAATTCTGCCCGATGAAGATGATGACGGCGTTTTCGAATATGAAGATTTTGAAGCGCTCCAATCAGAAGACGAGCCTCTCCGGCTGTTGCCCTATCATCGATATTTCGAAGGCGAGTTGTCCCGGCAAGCCATTTTTAAAACGCTGTCCTCAGAGCCGGGTAATTACATACCCAATCTGATGTTTCGCAATATTCACATTGAGTTTCAGGAAGTGTTTGGCCATGAAGCGCCTGATTTCTTCGATCCTCAATCTCAGGATTTCGAGCTTGTCAGCAGCTTCTCCCCCGATCCAAATCCGGCGGGAAATATTCTAAGATTTATAGCCGGGGTGTTGGTCCTTCCCTTCGCGCTCACAGGCGCATTGGTTTTGAAACTTTTTGGAAACAAAAGATCAGGGCAGGGATTGAAGGTGATCATTGGCGGGCTTGTTTTGGCGCTGATCGCCTTTTCCTATTTTTTGGGACCGGAGGGACCGCCTGAAACCGATGGATTTGAAGCGCAGTGCTTGTCGCAAGGCGGCGAAGCCAAAAGCGAAAAATCCTGTGAAATAGACGGGCAAAATTTTACAAAAATGGATCTGCCGGGTGAAACCGGTGACCTGACAAAACTGGGCGTCACGGTCAGTGCCGATAAAGCGCCCTGTAAAACTAATCCGGGGCAATGCCTGTTAATTGACGAAGCTGTTTTTGAGGGGACCATTAAAGCGTTCTCCCACAAACCCGGCGTCAAAAGCCTGGTTATCATAGAACGCAGGCAGCTCTGTCACCCCTTTAGGGATGCAGACTGCAGTATTGAAACCGCCTATGCATATGAGGCGGTACGGCAGATTGATCTTTAGATCAGTCTTCCTGTTGGTAGTGCTTGATGGACATGGTGTAACCCACGTAAAGCGCAGCCCAAACAGCTAACATACCCAAGAATGAACCAAGCTGTTCCATAGTTTCCTCCCTTTAAATTCCTAGTAACCGCCTTGTTCCGGCAGAAAAATCTCCCGTTTTCCGCCGGCGCCTGACGGTCCGATCATGCCTTCTTCTTCCATGCGCTCAATCAGATTGGCGGCGCGGTTATAACCGATGGACAAACGTCTTTGAATATAGCTGGTGGAGGCCTTTCGGTCTTTGGCCACAATGGCGACAGCCTGATCAAACAATGAATTGGCTTCGCCGCCGCTATCGTCGCCGCTACTGATTTCTTCCGGCTCTGCCGTAATGTCTTCCAAATAACTTGGTGTGCCCTGTGCTTTGACAAAGGCTGCGATTTTTTCAACTTCGCCGTCAGAAATAAACGGCCCGTGAAGGCGGCGCGGTCGGCCGGTTCCCATAAAGAGCATGTCGCCATTACCGAGGAGCTGTTCGGCCCCTGTCTCACCCAAAATCGTTCGGCTATCAATGGAAGAGCCCACGCGGAATGCAACCCTTGTGGGGAAGTTGGCTTTAATGGTGCCTGTGATTACGTCCACGGACGGTCTTTGTGTTGCCATGATCATGTGAATGCCGGCTGCCCGCGCCATTTGCGCCAAGCGCTGAACCGTGCCTTCAATGTCTTTACCGGCAACCATCATCAAGTCAGCCATTTCATCAATGATCACCACGATATAAGGCATAGGCTCAAAATTGAGCTCTTCGGTTTCATAGGTCGGCTCGCCGGTCTCTTTGTCATAACCGGTCATTACCGTGCGCGTCATGACTTCGTTTTTGCGTTTCGCTTCGGCCACTTTCTCATTATAGCCCGCCATATTCCGAACGCCCATTTTGGCCATTTTGCGGTAGCGGTCTTCCATCTCCCGAACAGTCCATTTCAGAGCAACAACGGCCTTTTTCGGTTCAGTGACAACAGGGGTCAATAAATGAGGAATGCCGTCATAGACAGAAAGCTCGAGCATTTTCGGATCGATCATAATGAACTTACATTCGTCCGGCGTCATTTTGTACATGAGCGATAAGATCATGGCGTTGATGGCCACGGATTTACCGGAGCCTGTTGTACCTGCCACTAATAGGTGAGGCATTTTTGACAGATCAGCAATATAGGCCGAACCGCCAATATCTTCACCCATAATCAGAGGAAGGCCTGCCTCACTGTTCACATAGGTTTCGGTTTGCAGCATGCTTTTCAGCCAAACTGTTTCCCGGCGCCTGTTAGGCAGCTCCACGCCCATGGCATTGCGGCCCGGAACGACCGCGATACGGGCCGATTCCGCGCTCATGTTTCGCGCAATGTCCGGGGCCAAATTTATGACCCGCTGGGACTTAACACCGGGCGCCGGTTCAAATTCAAACAAAGTGACAACAGGACCCGGCCGCACGGCGCCCATTTCGCCTTTAATGCCGTAATCTTCCATCACCCGGTGCAAATCTTCGGACGCGCGGCGCAGGGCCATATCGTCATGCTGGGTTTTACGCGGCGGCGGCGTCTTCATTAAATCAGGGCCGGGCAAGACATAATCAGAGCCTTCCGGGAAATGAAACTCCGGCTTTTTGGCGCGCGGCTTACGTTTACGTTTTTTGGGTGCAGGCGCGGGCATAGGCTCAGGGGCTGCATATTGGATCTGTGCCGGTGCAGGCGCCGCAGGCCTGATCGGCTCATCCGGTATATCCCGCAGCAAGCTCGCAATCGTTTCGCCGTCATGGTCCTGACCGTAATCTTTGGCGATTTTCGTCCGTATCCAATTGAACAGGCCGTCCAGCTTAACACGTATAGTCGCCCAAACCATCAGCACGGCTTCCCAAATATCCAAAATGTCTTTGCTGACAATGCCGGCAAAACGGGCAAAGCTGAAGGCGGCAATTAAAAATGTGATAAAGGCGGCGACAAAGCCTGAAACCGGAATATTGAACCGGTCGAGAGCCCCCTTAAAGGAGAGAAAAATACCGTCGCCGAACCAGCCCCCCAGACCCGTCGCCATAGGCCAGCTTTGCGGTATGGGAAATCCGGATAATGTGGCCGTCCCGAAAACAATAACGGCCAGCGCCAGAATGAAATGACCGATGCGGTCCAGCCGGGCTTTAAATTTGCGCGGCTTAAATATGCCGCGAATGCCTGAGGATAGCGCTAAGAGCCCCGCGATAACAGCGCCGTGCCCCATAAATTGCATGAGAAAATTGGCGTATCCGGCTCCGGAGCTGCCGAGCGCGTTTTGAATAACACCAATGCCGGCGGTGTCGCCGGTTGAATCAAACGGATTATAGGTCAAAACCGCGCCTAATGTGAATATTCCCAGTCCGATCAACAGGAGCGAAACCACAGCGCGGCGGAATAAACCGGGCGCCGTGTCCAAATCCTGCATCAGGCTCTGAGCATAGTCGGCATCGTAGTTTGCGGTGGCGCTGGGTGGCGGCATGAGTCCCTCATTGATCTGCAAGTTAACAGATAGTGAATGAGAGGGGTAAACCGCCGGTTAATGCCTATGGTTAATTCTTACCTGCGATCTGCCAAAAAAGCTGGTTAATCCGTCCCTGCAGCCTCTGTTACGGAATTGAATCCGTCGGCTTTCAGACGCTCAGCCAAATCGCGGCGTATGTCCATGACGAGACCGGGTCCGGCGTAGACCAAGGCTGAATATAACTGCACGGCTTTGGCGCCGGCGCGAATTTTGGCATAGGCCTGCGCGCCGGAGCTGATTCCGCCCACACCGATAAGATCAATACGGCCCTCAGCGGCGGCGGCGAATTCTTTCAGCATTTGCGTTGATTTTTCAAATAATGGCGCGCCCGACAATCCGCCGCCTTCGCCTTTATGCGCGCTTTTCAGGCTATCCGGCCGATCAATGGTCGTATTGGAAATAATAATGGCATTCATGCCATAGGTGCGCGCTTGCTGCGTAATGCGCTCCACTTGGTTCAAATCCAGATCCGGCGCGACTTTCAGAAAAATTGGCGGAGACGGCCGGTCGCCGGTGAGTTCGGTTCGCGCTTCTTGTATACGGCTCAGCAAATCATCCATGGCATCCGACGCCTGTAAATCCCGAAGACCCGGCGTATTGGGGGAGCTGATATTAATGGTGAAATAATCGGCCAAGCCCCAGAGCTCTGTCAATCCGGTAACGTAATCTGCGACCCTGTCCGTACTGTCCTTATTGGCACCGAGATTAGCGCCGACAATGCCGGATTTCCCGCGGCGCGCTATCAGGCGCTTTTTGAACACGTCAAGGCCGCCATTATTAAACCCCATACGATTGATGACGGCTTTGTCCTCTGACAGGCGAAACAAGCGCGGTTTAGGATTTCCGATCTGCGGTTTTGGTGTGACCGTTCCGCATTCCACAAACCCAAACCCGGCGGCGAGCATAGCGTCCGGCACTTCGGCGTCTTTGTCGAAGCCGGGGGCCAGGCCGACCGGGTTGTCCAGTTTCAGTCCGCCTACTTCTGTGGCTAAGACCGGATCAGGCCGCCGCGTTGTAACGGGGCCAAGACCGGTTTTCAGTGCCTTTATGGTGGCTCGGTGCGCCGGCTCTGCGGGTAAGGCTCGGATGAGTTTTGTGGCTGCTTTGTAAAACATTAAGATCCCGCTTTAAATTGGCTGGGAAAGCTATATTCACCGCCGCCCAAATCTTGCAAGTGCCAATATTGTTTTACCTGTGCACGGCGAAGCTTGCCGTAAAGATGGGGGAACATCGAGCCGCGCGCCGGCTCATAAATCAGGGTATCGCCGAATTCGGCAGAATCAAACTCAGCCAAAACCAACGGGCCCATATCTTTGAAATGTTTTCCGGCAGTTCCAACCACCTGATCTTGTGTGGACAGATGAATATAGCCGTCCGAAAAATCGATGGGCGCGCCCAGAAACACGCCCGTCTCTTCAAGCAATTCCCATTCATAGGCCAGTAGGAGTTTATAAACAGCTTGGCGCATTTTTAGCTGTGCGGGTTGTGCGCGACTTTATGTTGCCAAATGGCGAGAATTGGCGCGCCAAGTTCCAGAAACATACCACCCACCATGGTTTGCGGTGGTACGCCCATATATAAATAGCTATAAAGCCGGGCCAATCCGCCCAGGAAAATTGCTAAAATAGCAATCCGAAAAATACCGGTATGGATTTCAATATCGCGAACAACATACCAGATCAAAAAGGTCAGAATCAGATAAAAAGCTGAGAGATACCTAAATTGATTGTCCAGCTCTGCCGCAACGGCTTCGCCGCCATTCATACCGGCCGCCCCGCCCATAAAGCCGGTAATTGCAAAATAAAGTGGGATGAGGCTGAGTATCATCAGAACCATTTGTAATCCGCGTTTCATGGAAATCTCTTTTGTTTGTTCGAAGTTGGTTAGTGTGGCATGGGCATGCGCCCAAGTTTGTCCGCATTCAGGCTGGAAATATAAAGATAGCCGTCACCGGGCGCGAAGGCGCCCGTGGCTTGCGTATAAGCGCCGGCCGGGTCCTGCCATGTGTCCAGCACATTCCCGCTCGCATCCATATGGACAATGAGCCCGTAGCTGACAGCTTTGGGTTTTAAAAATTCCGGCAGACGCCAGACAATTTTCCGCGTGCCGGGTTTGGTGGAGGCATCATCTAAAAACTCAGATCTTTGGGAAATAATCCCGACGTAATAATTGCCGTCAGGGGCGCGGTTGATATTGTCCGGAAAGCCCGGAAGATTATCAATGATGACTTCGCTTGTGCCTTTGCGCGGACCATCCACCCAAATACGGTGGATGCGATATTCACCGGTTTCATTGACCAAAATACTATTGCCGTCCGGCCCCATAGCCACGCCGTTTGAAAAAGATAAATTGTCCATAATCAGGCGGGTTTCGCCGGACGCCGGATCATAGGCTAACACGCGGCCCGTACGGCCGTGCTCCATAATCTCAAGCAAAGAGCCCTGCATGGTTTGCCCGGCCGCTTCCGCCCCAAATTTCGTGCTGGCGTCTGAAAAATAAATCACACCATCAGGCCCGATATCCAAATCATCAGCATAGAGAATAGGCGAATCGCCGATTTTGTCGGTGAGCGTCGTGACCGTGCCGTCGGGCGCCATGGATAAAAGTCCGCGATATGCGTCCGCGATAATCAGATTATTATCTGCGTCAAACTCCAGCCCCAAAGGAACGCCGGTCGTGTCGCCCAATGTCGTGACGTCTCCGCTTGCGGCATTAATCTGCCGGATCAAGCCGTCCTGTGAGGAGACAAAGAGATAAAGCTGTCCGTCTATTTCGCGGCCGGCCACATCTTCGGGGCCGTGAATATCGCCTATATCGAGCAGCTCCAAATTTGCCAAATCCGTATTGGGCGAAAAATCGCCCACATAGCCTTTGTCTTTCGGCGCGTCCCAGACAATCGGGTCAATCGGGACCGGCCATGCCGCCAAATAAACCCCCAGGGCCGCAAGCCCCAAACCGGTCAATAAAAATATACGTCGCATAATCTCTCCCCAAATTAGCTTTTAGACATGAGTGGCGGGCAGAGCGAGTCATTTTTGGAACGGCAAACTTACGATCGCGATTCAAGCCATTTTCGATAAGTTTTGGTTTGTTTGCCCTGCTTAGTTTGTTGA